>NZ_JBWKPM010000042.1:0-36859 GCF_059418245.1 Roseateles sp. GW821-FHT09B06
GGCCAGCGCCGCGGCGCCCGCCTCGGTCAGCGCATAGGCGCGCGGCGCCTCGCCGCCCGGCGCGATCCAGCGCCGGCGCAGCGCATGGTCATGCAGGCGCACGCCCCAATGGCCGGCCAGATGGTCGTAGCAGCGCCGCGCCTCGCGCAGGGTCTCGGGCGTGCTGGGCTCGAAGCGCGGTCGCGGCTGGCCGGCCAGCACCAGCAGCGACTCCAGCGCCTGACCCACCTCGGCGCCGCTCAGCCGGTAGTAGCGATGCCGGCCCTGGGCCAGGCATTCGATCAGGCCCTGCTTGAGCAGACGCGCCAGGTGCGCGCTGGCGGTCGAGGCCGCGACCTCGCCGACGGCGGCGAGCTCGGTGGCCGTGCGCGCATGGCCGTCCATCAGGCAGCACAGCATGCGGGCGCGCACCGGCTCGGCCATGCTGGCCGCGATATGGGCCAGGGCCTGGTCGGCGGTTTCGGGAGCGGCGCAGGCGACATCCATGCTTCGATGCTAGACGAAGCGTGGGCGGCTGTCGAAAGGCACAGTGGACGCATTGCAGCAACGAGAACATGCCATGTGCCCCTTCCATCAAGCGACGCTGCGCCGGGACAGCGCCGCCGGCCTCTGGGTGTCCGACAGCCCCGCGGACAGCCTCGCGCTGCTGCGGCGCACGGACGGCGCGCTGGCCGTGCGGCCGCCGGATCAGCCGCTGCCGCCGCAGCTGGACGCCGCCAGCGTGCTGGGCCGGCTGTTCCCGCATTGGCTGCGCCAGCGCGACGACGCCGACCGGAGCGCGCCCAAGGCCGCACTGACGCAGGCCCTTGCGGCCCTGCCGCCGAGCGCGGTACGGGACCATCTGCGGCGCCAGGCCATCCTGGCACGGCGCGGCGGCGACTGGAACCACTGGGCCTGGGTCGTGCCGGCCGCCGGCATCGCCAGCCTGCTGGGCCTGGCCATCGGCGACCGCGCAGCGCAGCGCCGGCTGCGCGAGCGCCTGCACGCGCTCGGCGACGGCCTGGCGGGACGGCGGCCGGCCGCGGCCGATGCAGCCTGCATGGCGCTGCTCGCCGAGCTGCGCAGCGCCGATCCCGCGGCCCCGCTCCAGCGGGCGCTGCAGCGGCATGCGCCGGCGGGGATCTGGCGCGGCGACGACGCCTTCGAGGCCAACCGGCTCGCGCTGCTGTGGCAGAGCTTCGAGGCCGGCGCGGCCCTGCTCGCCAACGCGCTGGCGCGGCTGAGCGAGTGCCCGGCCCTGCGCCGACGCGGCGGCATGCGCGCCTGGCTGCCGACCCTGGTCGACGCGGGCGGCGCGGTGCGCAACACCCGGCGCTTCGCGCAGACCGCGCTGACGCTCGGCGACGCCACGCTGCGGCCCGGCGACGGCCTGCTGCTGAGCCTGCAGGGCGAGGGCGCCGGCTTCGGCGCCGGCACGCACCGCTGCCCCGGGCAAGACCTGGCCCTGCTGAGCGCCGCCACCGCGCTGGAACAGCTGCTGGAAGTCCCGCCCCCGCGCTGGCCGCAGCGGGTGTTGGATGATCTCGTCCTGCCCAATGCCCGCATCCCGCGTTTCCTGACCCCGGAGCTTGAACCATGATTGCCGTGATCTTCGAAGTCCAACCCCATGTGGAAGGCCGCCAGCGCTATCTGGACCTGGCCGCCGAGCTAAAGCCCCTGCTGGAGCAGATGGACGGCTTCATCAGCATCGAGCGCTTCCAGAGCCTCAGCGATCCGGCCAAGCTGCTGTCGCTGTCCTTCTGGCGCGACGAGGCCGCCGTGCAGGGCTGGCGCCGCCTGGAGGCGCATCGCGCGGCGCAGGGCGAGGGCCGCTCCGGCGTGTTCGCCGATTACCGGCTGCGCGTGGCGGCGGTGCTGCGCGACTACGGGCTGCACGCGCGCGACGCGGCGCCGGCGGACAGCCGCAGCCACCACGACCGCGCTTGATTGACGGCGGCCGCGCACCGGGCGCACACTGCCCGCCGCGCCTCTCGTCCATCGCCGTGCCGCATGTGCAGAAACATCAAGACCCTCTTCAACTTCGAGCCGCCCGCCACTGAGCTGGAGATCCGCGACGCGGCGCTGCAGTTCGTGCGCAAGCTCAGCGGTTTCAGCGTGCCGTCCAAGGCCAACGAGGCGGCGTTCGAGCGCGCCGTGGCCGAGGTGGCGGCCTCGGCCCGGCTGCTGGTCGCGTCGCTGGTGACGACGGCCGAGCCGCGCGACCGCGAGGTCGAGGCGGCCAAGGCCAGGGCGCGCAACGCCCAGCGCTTCGGCGCCGGGCGCTGAGGCCTCGCGGCGCGCCGATACTCGGCCGATGGAACTCCGCCAACTGCGCTACTTCGTCCGCGTCGTCGAACTGGGCAGCTTCAGCCAGGCCGCGGCCTCGCTGGATGTCGTGACCTCGGCGCTGAGCCAGCAGATCAGCAAGCTGGAGGGCGAACTCGCGACCCGCCTGCTGCAACGCGGCTCTACCGGCGTGCGCCCCACCGATGCCGGCCTGGCCTTCTGGCGCCAGGCCCAGCTGGCGCTGCGCCATGCGGACGATGCCGTGGTGGCGGCCCAGCTGGCACGGCTCTCGGGCCATGTCAGCGTTGGCCTGCCGCCCAGCACTGCCAGCGTGCTGGGCCTGCCGCTGATGCGGGCGATGCGCGAGCGCTATCCCGAGGTGCGCCTGCATCTGGTCGAGAGCCTGTCCGGCCATCTGGCCACCATGCTGAATGCGCGCCAGCTCGATCTGGCCGTGCTGTTCCAGGTCGACGCGGCGCGGCGCTGGAGCGTGCAGCCCCTGCTGCAGGAGCGCCTGTTCGTGATCGGCGAGCCCGCGCTGGCCGGCCTGCCCCGGGGCAGGAGCGTCAGGCTGGCCAGCCTGACCGCGCTGCCCCTGGTGCTGCCCAGCAAGCCGCACAATCTGCGCAGCGTCGTTGAGGCCGCCTTCACGCGGGCGCATTGCCAGCCGCATGTGGTCATCGAGGTCGACGGCCTGGCCCTGCTGATGGACGCCGTGGCCGCGGGCCTGGGCGCCACCATCCAGCCGGGCGCGGCGGCGGCGCGGCTGCGGCGCGAGGATCTGGCCCTGATCCCCGTCAGCGACGCCCATGCGCGCCGGCCCAATCTGCTGGTGAGCCTGTCGGACGACGAGCTGTCGCCGGCCGCCATCGCGGCACGCGTGGTGATGGCCGACGTGGCGCGCCGGCTGGTGGCCGAGGGACTATGGGCCGGCGCCGCCCTTCACGAATCGTGAAACCCCTTTGACGCAAACCTCGTTTCGCTGAAACCCTGGCCTCCCTAGAGTGCGACGCCTGCACTCGAGGAGACGGCGGTGGTGGATGTCCTGGTGATCGGCGGCGGCAATGCCGCGCTGTGCGCGGCCCTGATGGCGAGGGAGGCGGGCGCCAGCGTGCTGCTGCTGGAGGCCGCCCCCAAGGCCTGGCGCGGCGGCAACTCGCAGCACACGCGCAATCTGCGCTGCATGCACGACGCACCGCAGGACGTGCTGGTGGACGCCTACCCGGAAGAGGAATACTGGCAGGACCTGCTGAAGGTCACCGGCGGCGCCACCGACGAGGCGCTGGCGCGCCTGGTGATCCGCGCCTCGGCCGACTGCCGCCCCTGGATGCGCCGCCACGGCGTGCACTTCCAGCCCTCGCTGTCCGGCGCCCTGCACACCGCACGCACCAATGCCTTCTTCATGGGCGGCGGCAAGGCCCTGGTCAACGCCTACTACCGCAGCGCCGAGCGCCTGGGCGTGCTGATCCGCTACGAGGCGCAGGTGCACAGCCTGGAGCTGCAGGACGGCCGCTTCGTCGCCGCCCATGTGGGCGCCGAGCGCATCGCGGCACGCGCCTGCGTGCTGGCGGCCGGCGGCTTCGAGTCGAACCGCGACTGGCTGCGCGAGGCCTGGGGCGTCAACGAGCGCGGAGAGCACCCGGCCGACAACTTCCTGATCCGCGGCACCCGCTACAACATGGGCACCCTGTTGCGTTTCATGCGCGATACGGCCGGCGCCGACATGATCGGCGATCCGACACAGGCCCATATGGTGGCGATCGACGCGCGCGCGCCGCTCTACGACGGCGGCATCTGCACCCGCATCGACTGCGTCTCGCTGGGCCTGGTCGTGAACCGCGAGGCGCGGCGCTTCTACGACGAGGGCGAGGATTTCTGGCCCAAGCGCTATGCGATCTGGGGCCGGCTGGTCGCCCGGCAGCCCGGCCAGGTGGCCTGGTCCATCATCGACGCCAAGGCCGTCGGCCGTTTCATGCCGCCGGTGTTCCCCGGCACGCGCGCCGAAACCCTTCCCGAGCTGGCTCGGCAACTGGGCCTCGACCCGGCACGCCTCGTCGCCGAGATCGAGGCCTATAACGCGGCCTGCCGCGTCGGCCGCTTCGACCACACCGCGCTGGACGACTGCCATACCGAGGGTCTCGTTCCGCCCAAGACCCATTGGGCACGGCCGCTCGACACGCCGCCCTTCTACGGCTATGCGCTCAAGCCCGGCATCACATTCACCTATCTGGGCCTCAAGGTGAACGAGCATGCCGCCGTGCATTTCGGCGGCCGGCCCAGCGACAACCTCTTCGTCGCCGGCGAAATGATGGCCGGCAATGTGCTGGGCAAGGGCTACACGGCCGGCGTCGGCATGTCGATCGGCACGGCCTTCGGCCGCATCGCCGGCACCCGGGCCGCAGCGGCCGCAATCCAGAAGGACCCCACCCATGCAGCAGCTTGAAGCCCTGACCCGCGAGGCCGCGGCCCTGGCCGGAAGCGGCCCCGCGCGCGTGATCCCGATCCTCCCCCTGAGCGCCGCCGAGGCCGAGGTGGGCCGCGTGCTGCAGATCTGCAATGCCTGCCGCTACTGCGAGGGCTTCTGCGCGGTGTTCCCGGCGATGACGCGCCGGCTCGAGTTCGGCGACAAGAACGACATCCACCTGCTGGCCAACCTCTGCCACAACTGCGGCGCCTGCCTGCATGCCTGCCAGTACGCGCCGCCGCACGAGTTCGCGGTCAATGTGCCGCAGGCGATGGCCGGGGTGCGCGGCCAGACCTACGCCGACTACGCCTGGCCGCCGGCCCTGGGCGCGCTTTACCAGCGGCAAGGTCTGACCCTGGCGCTGGCCCTGAGCGCGGCGCTGAGCCTGTTCCTGCTGCTGGCCGCGGCGCAGAAGGGGGGGCTGTGGCGCATGCCCGCCGCGGGCGAGTCCTTTTACTCGATCTTCCCCCACCACTTGATGGTGGGCCTGTTCGCGCCGGTGTTCCTGTTCGCGGTGTTCGCCTTGGCGATGGGCCTGCGGCGCTTCTGGCGCACCGGGTCGGCGGGCCCGCTGTCGGGCGCGGCGGCCGGCGAGGCCGCGCGCGACGCGCTGAGCTTGAAATACCTGGACGGCGGCCATGGCCAGGGCTGCAACAACGCGGACGACGCCTTCACCCTGGCGCGCCGGCGCTTCCACCACTTCACCTTCTACGGCTTCATGCTGTGCTTCGCCGCCACCGCCGTGGCCACGCTCTATCACTACGCCTTCGGCTGGGCGGCACCCTATGACTTCACGAGCCTGCCCAAGCTGCTGGGCAGCGCCGGCGGCGTCGCCCTGCTGATCGGCACGACCGGCCTGTTCCGCCTGAACCTGCGCCGCCATTCGTTGCAGCAGGACGCGGCACAGCAGCCGATGGACCGCGGCTTCATCGCCCTGCTCTTCCTGACCGCGGCCAGCGGCCTGGCGCTGATGCTGCTGCGCGGCACGCCCGCCCTGCCTCTGGCGCTCAGCCTGCACCTGGGCGCGGTGATGGCCCTGTTCGCCACCCTGCCCTACGGCAAGTTCGCCCATGGCGTCTACCGCAGCGCGGCCCTGCTGAAGTGGGCCATCGAGAAGCGCCAGCCGAGCCGCTTGCAGCTCGGCGACGAGTAAGCCCCTTTCCCCTGACCCATACATCCATCCACACAGGAGACATCCCATGCAGAGACGATCGATGCTGGCCGCGGCGCTGGCGCTCTGGCTGCCCCAGCTCGCACCGGCCCAGGAGTTGCCGAAGAAGCCGCTGACCCTGGTTGTCGGCTTCGCGGCCGGCGGTGCCACCGATGCGGCGGCCCGCATCATCGCCAAGAAGCTGCAGGAGAACCTGGGCCAGAGCGTGGTGGTGGAGAACCGCGCCGGCGCAGGCGGCAATATCGCCCACCAGGCCGTGGCCGCCGCCACGCCCGACGGCAGCACCATCCTGCTGGGCTCGATCGGCCCGCTGACGATCGCGCCGCACATGATGAAGGTCGGCTACGAGCCCTTCAAGGACCTCGCGCCGCTGACCATGGGCGTGATGTTCCCGAATGTGCTGGTCGTGCATCCGGGCACCGGCATCAAGTCCTTTGCCGACTTCATCGCCCGCGCCAGGGCCAGGCCGGGCGCGCTGGACTTCGCCTCCACCGGCGCGGGCTCGGCCTCGCACCTGGCCGGCGAGCTGCTGAACCAGCGCGCCGGCATCGAGACCATCCACATCCCCTACAAGGGCGGCGCCCCGGCGCTGCAGGACCTGTTGGGCGCTCGCGTCGCCGCCTACTACGCGGCCCCGCCGACCGCGCTGCCGCACATCGAGGCTGGCAAGCTGATCGCGATCGCCACCACGGGGCTGAGCCGGCCGGCCTTCATGCCGAACGTGCCGACCATCGCCGAATCCGGTTACCCGGGTTTCAACGCCAGCAACTGGTATGCCTTCGTCGCGCCCGGCAAGACAGCCGAGCCCGTGCTGGAGCGCTGGAACAAGGAGCTGGTCAAGGTCCTGAACGCGCCCGAAGTGCAGGAAGACCTGAGGAAGCATGGCCTGACCCCGGCGCCGAACAGCCGCAAGGAACTGGCCGCCTTCATCGCCAGCGAATCCAGGACCTGGGGCCAGCTGGTGCGGGACCGCAGGATCACCGCGGATTGACGGCCCCCCTACGCGCTTCGCGCGCCCCCTCAAAGGGGGCGAGTCCGCAGGACCGGCGGAGCCGGATCCCCGGACTCCGCTGGCCTCGCCATCCTCCGGTAGAGTCGGCGCCAGTTCATATCGGAGAAGCGCCATGATGCGTTTGCGATTCCGTTTGCGATTCCGTTGGCTGGCGTTGGGCGCGCTGAGCCTGACCGCCTGCACCCGGGCCGAGCCGGTCGGCGAGGTGGACACCGTGTTCAAGCTGATCGGCCCGGACCACAAGATCGTCGTCGACGCCTATGACGACCCCAAGGTGAGCGGCGTGACCTGCTATGTCTCGCGCGCCAAGACCGGCGGCGTCAAGGGCGCGCTGGGCCTGGCCGAGGACAAGAGCGAGGCCTCGATCGCCTGCCGCCAGGTCGGGCCGGTCGCGATCGCCAAGCCGCTGCCGCAGCAGGAGGAGGTGTTCAACGAACGCATCTCCCTGGTGTTCAAGAAGCTGCGCATCGTCCGCATGGTCGATGCCAAGCGCAACACCCTGGTCTACCTGACCTACTCCGACCGCGTGATCGAGGGCTCGCCGCAGAACAGCGTCACCGCGGTGCCGGTCGATCGCGGCACGCCGATCCCGCTCAAATAGCCGCCGGCAGGCACAGCAGGGCCGCCGGACTGGGCACCGCCACCCATTGCTCGGCAAAGCGCGGGCAGCCGTCCGCCGCGTCGAGCGCGAACACCGTCAGATGGTCGCTGCCCTGGTTGCCGACCAGCAGCCAGCGGCCGCTGGCATCGAGGCAGGCGCTGCGCGGATAGCTGCCACGGGTCCACTCGCAATGCCGCAGCTGCGGCCGGCCATCCGGCGCCAGCGCAAACACCGCGATGCTGTCGTGCAGGCGGTTCAGCGCATAGAGATGGCGGCCGTCCGGCGCGGCCAGCAGGCCCGACGCGAAACTGGTGCCAGCAAAGCCGGCCGGCAGGCTGGCAAGCTCGGCCGCCGTCTGCCAGTGGCCCGCGGCGTCGCGCCGCAGCCAGGCCAGGGTGGAGGACTCCTCGCCCAGCACATAGAGCAGATCGTCGCGCCGCGGATGGAAGACCGCATGGCGCGGCCCGGCGCCCGGCGAGGCGTGCCAGAGCCGTGGCGCGGCGAGCGCGCCATCGTCCCCGAGGTCCCATTCGACCAGCAGGTCCAGGCCCAGATCGGTGGCCAGCAGGCGCCGGCCGTCGGGCGCGTACAGCGCCTGATGAACATGGGGGCCGTCATGGCCGCTGTGCGCAAAACTACCCGGCGGCGCCAGCGCCGCCTGCTGCGGGCCGGTCGCGCCCAGCGAGGCCATGCTCTGCTGCGCCAGCCGCTCGGCGGGCAGCCCCTGCCCGTCCAGCGCCCAGACCGCGACCGCCGCGCTGCCGTAATGCGCAACGCTCAGCTGCCGCCCCGCCGGATGCAGGGCCAGGTGCACGGGCAGCCGCCCGCCCGAGGGGCGCTGGTCCAGCAGGCGCAGCGCGCCGTCGGCCTCGATCGCATAGCTGCTCAGCCGGTCGGCCTGCTCGTCGGCCGTGTAGAGCCGGTCGCCGGCGCCGCAGAGCCAGGATGGTCCGCCCTCGTTCGGGGTCAGGTCTTGCCGCTCCAGGCGGCCGGACCGCAGATCGAAGGCGAAGCGCGTGATGCCTCGACCCTTTGGGCCGTAGCTGCCCACATAGAGCCGGCTCAGCATGTCAGCGGCTCCTGTGGCGCCACGCCAAGCAGCGCGCTGAGCTCGCGGTAGCGCCCCGCCCGCGCCTGCATCTGGCGCGCGCCCAGCGAGTCCGGCGCCTGCCCGCATTCCAGTGCGCCGTTGATGCTGCGCGTGGTCGCGCCGAAGCCCAGGCCGGCGGCCAGCGCCGCATGGGCGCTCAGGGTGCCGGGGCCGGGCTGCGTCATCCAGTACCACAGCGCGGTCTGCCAGGCGATGCGCTCGTCCTCGGCCACCAGGTCCGGCCGGGCCCACAGGTCCAGGCCCAGGGCCGCGCCGGCGGCCCGGTACTGGTAGTTCCAGGACAGCTGGATCGGGCCGCGGCCATAGTACTGCCGTCCCGGCGCGCAGCGCTCGCCGGGCAGCTGCTCGCGGCAGTAGTGAGCATGGCGGCTGCTGTCGTACTCGCGCAGCGCGCGCAGTCCGTCGGACTCGTGATCGATCTGGCTCAGGAAGGCGGCCAGCTCCTGGCGGTCGCGCCGCGCGTCGCCGCTGTTGGCGAAGGCCGGGAAGGCGCGCCGCGCCGCCTCGAAGCCGGCCCAGCTGTAGAAGGGCAGGCGCTGCGGGAACAGGGCCTCGAAGCGCGCGGCATCCAGCGAAGCCGGAGCGGGCGCGGCACAGGCGGCCAGCAGCGCGGCGGCGGCCAGGGCAAGAAACGGGCGCGGGTTCTTCACGGTCGGGGCGCAGATCGATGAGGGGCCGCCATCATGCCTGGGTCCGCGCCGGTTCGGCGCATTGGGCCAGCACCTCCAGCACGGCCCGCGCCCCGCCCGGCAGCAGCTCGGGGCGGCGGTGCACGATGCCCAGCTCGCGCATCAGCGGCGGATCCAGCGGACGCATCTGGATGCGCTCGTGCAAGGCCTGGCCGGGCGGCGCGTCCGGCTGCTCCAGCGGCAGCAGGGCCGCGCCATAGCCGGCGGCCACCAGGCTCTTCATCGCCTCGGTGTAGTTGAGCTCGATGCGCGCGCGCGGGCTGAAGCCGGCCGCGCCGAACCAGGCCATGGTCAGCCGGTACATCTGCGTGCGGTTGTCGTTGAAGAGCAGCGGCCGCTCGGCCAGCCAGGCCGGCGTGATCTGGTCGGGCACATCCCAGTCCGGCGGCAGAAAGGCCAGCATCGGATTGCTGCGCCAGGGCGTCATCACCAGCTCGGCCCGGCCGCCGGCCGCCGGTAGGGTGATCAGCGCGATGTCCAGGCTACCGGCCTCCAGCATGCCGACCGCCTCGATCGAGCCCAGCAACTGCACCTCGACCTCGATCTCCGGATAACGCCGGGCCAGCAGGTCCAGCACGCGCGGCAGCAGGTAGACCACCACGCCGGTGGCCGTCCCCAGCCGCACCTTGCCGGCCAGGCCCAGGGCATGGCGTCGCACCTGGGCCTCGGCCTCCTCGGCATCGCGCAGCAGCCGGCGGCCGCGCTCGGCCAGCGCCGCACCGGCCGAGGTGAGCCGCGCGCCGCCACGCTTGGCGCGCAGCAGCAGGGCCGTGCCCAGGCGCGCCTCCAGCTCGCCGATGTGCAGGCTGACGGTGGGCGGCGCCAGATGCAGGGCCTGGGCGGCCGCGGCGAAGCTGCCCAGATCGGCGATCGCGATCAGGGTGCGGAGCTGGTCAAGGTTGAGGCTTCGCATCAGTTTTCCTGAATCACATAGTCAGATGATTCAACTTCTCAAATCTTAGGCCAAGACCGAGCATGGCGTCCATGGACACCACCGCCACCGCCCCGACCCTGGATCACCTGCCCGGCCGCCACGGGCTGGCCCGCCTGCTGCGCCGCTGGCGGGCCTGGCGCCGCCGCGCCGCGGACCGCAGGCTGCTGCTGGCCATGAGCGAGCAGGAGCTGCGCGACATGGGGCTGCAGCGCGGCGACATCGAGCGCTGGCTGGCCGCCCCGCCGCAGGAGCGCCGCTGACCTGGGACAACCCGGTGCCGGGTCTTGCCCCAGAGGGCCGCGGTCGCGCCACAATCGCCGCATGCAGCCCCAGCTCCAGGCGTCGTTCTACGCGCCCGAATCCTTCACCGACGCCGCGGCCGCGCTGGCGCGGGCCCGCGAGATCTACGAGGCCGGCACCGCCTGCCTGCGCGAAGCGCTGCAGCGCTTCGTGGCCGGCGAGGAGATCGGCCCGGTGCGCGCCTGCTATCCCTTCGTGCGCGTGCGCACCGACACGGTGGCGCGCGCCCCCACGCCGCAGCCCTCGCGCCTGTCCTATGGCTTCGTCGCCGGCCCGGGCAGCTACGAGACCACGCTGACCCGGCCCGACCTGTTCTGCGACTACTACCTGGAGCAGTTCCGCCTGCTGCTGGTCAACCATGGACAGCCGCTCGAGGTGGGCAGCAGCCACCAGCCGATCCCGCTGCATTTCGCGCTGTCCGAGCATGAGCATGTCGAGGGCAGCCTGAGCGCCGCGCGGCGCCTCTTGATGCGCGACCTGTTCGACCTGCCCGACCTGGCCGCGATGGACGATGGCATCGCCAACGGCACGCACCGGCCCGGCAGCGGCCAGGCCGAGCCGCTGGCCCTGTTCACCGCGCCGCGCGTCGACTATTCGCTGCACCGGCTGCGCCATTACTGCGGCAGCTCGCCGGAGCATTTCCAGAACTTCGTACTGTTCACCAACTACCAGTTCTACATCGACGAGTTCTGCCGCCTGGGCCATGAGCTGATGCAGCGCGCCCCCGACCCGGCGGCGCCGCATGAGCATGACGACTGCATCGCGTTTGTGGAGCCCGGCAATATCGTCACGCGCCGCGTGGGCCTGCCCGCCGAAGGCCTCGACGCGCTGGGGCAGGTCCTGCCGCGCCTGCCGCAGATGCCCGCCTACCACCTGATCCGGCGCGACCGCAGCGGCATCACGATGGTCAATATCGGTGTCGGCCCGGCCAATGCCAAGACCATCAGCGACCATATCGCGGTGCTGCGCCCGCATGCCTGGCTGATGCTGGGCCATTGCGCCGGCCTGCGCAACAGCCAGGCGCTGGGCGACTATGTGCTGGCCCATGCCTATGTGCGCGAGGACCATGTGCTGGACGAGGAACTGCCGCTGTGGGTGCCGATCCCGCCGCTGGCCGAGATCCAGCTGGCGCTGGAGGCCGCGGTGGCCCAGGTCACGGGCCTGACCGGGCCCGAGCTGAAGAAGATCTTCCGCACCGGCACCGTGGCCTCGACCGACAACCGCAACTGGGAGCTGCTGCCCTACCCCGGCCCGGAGCGCCGCTTCAGCCAGAGCCGCGCGGTGGCGCTGGACATGGAGAGCGCCACCCTGGCGGCCAACGGTTTTCGCTTCCGCGTGCCCTACGGCACCCTGCTGTGCGTCTCCGACAAGCCGCTGCACGGCGAGATCAAGCTGCCCGGCATGGCCAACCAGTTCTATCGCGAGCGCGTCGACCAGCATCTGCGCATCGGGCTGCGCGCGGTCGAGCTGCTGCGCGCCCAGCACCTGGACCAGCTGCACAGCCGCAAGCTGCGCAGCTTCGCCGAGGTGGCCTTCCAGTAACCCCACGACCAGTCCGACGAGCGGCGCGCGATGCACTTCCACATCCCCACCCTGTTCACATTGCTGGTGATCCAGGCCCTGGCGCTGGCCCTGCTGCTGCCGCTGCTGATGGGCTGGAAGGCCGCCAGCGCCGGCGCCCGCCACGCCCAGCTGGGCATGGGCCTGCAGGGCCTGGGCTGGCTGGTCCTGCTGCTGGCCGCGCTGCCAGCCGCGGCGGCACTGGAGCGCGCGCTGGGCACCTTGGGCGTGGGCCTGATCAGCGCCTCGCTGAGCGCGCTGTGGCTGGCGATGAACGATTGGCTGGGGCCCTACCGCGGCCGCCGCGCGGTGCTGGCGCTGCCGCCCCTTGTCGCCCTCGGCTATCTGCTCAGCCACGACAGCTACGCGCTGCGCCTGGGCGGCTCCAACACCCTGTTCGGCCTGCAGCTGCTGCTGATCTGCTGGGCCCTGGCCAGGCCGCAGCGGCGCCTGCCGCCCGAGCTGGCCCGGCCCAGCCGACGCTGGCGCGGCCTGCTGCTGGCCTGCCTGCTGCTGCTGGCCCTGCTGACCCTGTGGCGCGGCGCGCTGGCGCTGTTCGACACCCCGGCCTATCCCGACTTCTACACCCCGCATCCGGTCAACACCCTGGCCGCCGTGGTCTGCAATCTGGCCGTCACCCTCAGTCTGGCGGCCATGCTGGTGGCCTGGCGCGGCGAGACCGAGAGCGCGCTGCTGCGCCTGGCCCAGACCGACGCGCTGACCGAGCTGAACAACCGCCGCGCCTTCGGCGCGCGTGCGGTCGACATGATCTCGATGGCGCGCCGCTACCGCGAGCCGCTGATCCTGCTGATGATCGATCTGGACGGCTTCAAGGCCATCAACGACCAGCGCGGCCACGAGGTCGGCGACCAGGCGCTGCAGCTGTTCGCCCGCTGCCTGCGCGAGCGCATGCGCCTGGGCGACCTGGTCGGGCGCCTGGGCGGCGAGGAGTTCGCGGTGCTGATGGCGCGCACCGAGGCCGAAGGCCCGCAGGCGCTGGACCGGCGTCTGCGCGAGGCCCTGGCCGCCAGCGCGCCGCAGCAGCTGGGCTTCGCGCTGGATTTCAGCGCCGGCTGGGCCCGGCTGCGCCCGGGCGACCGCAGCATCGAAGACCTGATGCGGCGCGCCGATGCGGCGCTCTACGAGGCCAAGCGCGCCGGCCGCGGGCGCCTGGTGGCCGAACCGGGCGCGGAGCAGTAGGGCCGGAACGGGACCGCCGAAGCTGGCACGGGCATTGCATTGGGGATTACCAGGCCCCGCAGGTTCCACGAGAACCGGCGGCTTCCAGGTCCTATCGATCGCCGCAGTCCACCATGCTCTTCCGTCAAGCCCAGTCCGTCCAGCCCGCCGTCATCGATCTCGGTTTCCAGGCCGTCCGCTACGAACGCACCGCATTGACCGCCGTGCTGCGCCAGGCGCCCCGTGCCGCGCCGCGTCCCGAGGTCAAGCGCCTGAGCTCGCGCGATCTGCAGTGGCTGCCGGCCCTGTGCGACCTGCTCACCGACAGCGTGCACCATGGCGCCACCCTGGGCTTTCTGGCCCCGATGTCGCGCTACGCGGCGCTCGACTACTGGCATGGCGTGTTCGCCCGCCTGGGCCCGCACCAGAGCCTCTGGATCGCCTGCGAGGGCGGCGACGCAGACCGCCCGGCCCAGCTGCAGGGAGCGGCCCAGCTCTCGCTGTGTCCGCAGGCCAATGCCCACCATCGCGGCGAGGTGCAGGGCCTGATGGTGCACAGCCGCTCGCGCGGCCGCGGCATCGCCAGCCAGCTGATGAGCAGCGTCGAATGCGCGGCGCTGCAGCAGGGCCGCACGCTTCTGGTGCTCGACACGCCGGCCGGCTCGCAGGCCGAGGCCGTCTACGCCCATCTGGGCTGGCAGCGGGCCGGCGAGATTCCCGACTACGACAGCTGCGCCGAAGGCCGGCTGCACAGCACCGCGCGTTACTACAAACGCCTGCAGATGCCCCGCTGAGGGGCCCGGCAAACTAGGGAGTGCCGGCGCCAGACACTGGCGCCGACGTCCCCCGCGGGTCTATGGTCGGGGCCGGCCAGGAGACGCCGCGGCGCGACCCATGGCCGTCATCCCAGACCAACAAGGGCCCGCCGAGGGTCCAAGGAGACAGCAGCCATGAGAGTCGGAAGCCCCGGGGCCGCCGTCGCGGCCTCGTTCGTCCTAGGCCTGTTCCTGAATGCCTGCGGCGGCGGCGGGCCCATCGGGACCAGCGCCCAGACGCTCGACGGCGGCCCCGCGGCCGCCGCCCAATCGGCCGGCGAGCGCGGCGGCGGCGGCGATCGCTCGCGCACCCGGCTGGAGCTGCTGTCCGGCCCGGCCCGGTATGTCTCGGGCGGCGACGCCCGCATCGCCCTGCACGCCGCCCCAGGCCTGCGCGACAAGCTGGAGCTCTGGCTCAACGGCCGGCGCATCGCGCCCGCGCTGCAGGAGCTCGACGGCGCGCTGGAAGGCGTGATCGACGGCCTGGTCGACGGGGACAACCTCCTGCAGCTGCGCCACCGCAGCGGCCCGCTGCTGGACAACCTGCGCCTCGTCAACCACCCGATCACTGGCCCGATCTTCTCGGGCGCGCAGCAGCAGCCCTTCGTCTGCACCACCTTGCAGGGCGCGGTGGGCAAGCCCGCGCTGGTGGACGCCGGCATGCCGCCCGGCAACCCGGTGTTCGATGCCCTGGGCAACAAGCTGGGCTACAGCCGCCATTGCAGCATCGCCACCTTCGTCAGCTACTGGTATCGCAGCACGGCCAACCAGTGGAAGGCCCTGCCCGCCGACGCCGGCCGCCCGGCCGACATCGCCACAACGACGCTGGCGGACGGCCGCGTCGTCGACTTCGTCGTGCGCCAGGAACGCGGCAGCGTCAACCGCTTCCTCTACAGCTTCGCGATGCTGGCGCCGCGCGGCGAGAGCGCGGCGGCGCCCGACCTGAGCCTGTGGAACAAGCGCCTGCAGTACTGGTTCCAGGGCGGCGTGGCGATCGGCCATTCCCAGGGCACCCTGCATGGCGGCGCGATGAATGCCGACATCCTGCGCGGCGGCACCGCCATCGTGCATTCCAGCGGCAACAACACCGGCACCCACTACAACCTGCAGCTCGCGGCCGAGACCGCGCTGATGACCAAGGAGCGCTTCATCGAGCGCTATGGCCGGCCGCTCTACACCTATGGCCTCGGCGGCTCGGGCGGTGCGATCCAGCAGTACATCCTGCAGCAGAACCTGCCCGGCATCCTGGACGCGGCCCTGCCGGTGCAGAGCTATCCGGACATGGTGACCCAGACCATCCATGTCGGCGACTGCGAGCTGCTGGAGCATTACATGGACGCCACCGACCGCGCCAACCCCAAGTGGCGCGTCACCAAGAACCGCAGCTGGCTGGTCGGCATGAACGCCGAGGACGCGGTGCCCGATCCGCTGGCCGCGGCCAAGACCGCCCTGGGCTACGGCACGGCACCGGGCTCGAGCGAATGCGTCAAATCCTGGCGCGGCCTCACGCCGCTGGCGATGAACCCGCATTACGGCCGCGCGCCCAACCAGGAGCTGTACGAGCCGCAGAGCGACATCGCCGCGATCCGCTGGACCCATTACGACGATCTGCGCAATATCTACGGCGTCGACGCCATGGGCGCGGCGCGCCCGACCTGGGACAACGTCGGCGTGCAGTACGGCCTGAGGTCGATGCAGGAAGGCAAGATCACGCCCGAGGAGTTCCTCGACCTGAACTTCAGGATCGGCGGCTGGAAGCATCCCAGCCAGATGCTGCAGGAAGGCTACCCCTTCCTGGGCAGCCTCGGCCCGGCCAGCTTCGACCCCTGGAGCCGGCGCAATATGAACCTGAGCGCGGGCCCCGAACTGGCGGCGCCGCGCACCGCCGCCGACCCGATCGCGACCCGCGCCGCCTACAGCTCGGGCATGGTGTTCGGCGGCCGGCTCGACCTGCCGACCATCGACCACCGCCAGTACATGGAGCGAGAACTGGACATGCACAACGTGCACCAGTCCTTTGCGGTGCGCCAGCGCGTGATCGACAGGATGGGCCACAGCCAGCACCTGGTGATCTGGTTCACCGACACCCTGCCCGGCCAGCCCAAGGCCAGCCAGAGCCTGGAGGCGATCGCGGTGATGGACGAGTGGATGGCCAAGATCCGCGCCAATCCGGGCAAGAGCCTGGCCGAGAACCGTCCGGCCCGCGCGGTGGACAGCTGCTTCGACGTGCAGGGCCGGCTGATCTATGCCGGCGAGGACGCCTGGAACGGCATCCTCGACGACCGCCCCGCCGGCCCCTGCACCCAGCGCTTCCCGCTCTACGCCACCTCGCGCATCGTCGCCGGCGCACCGCTGCAGGGCGGTATCTACCAATGCGCCCTGAAGCCGGTCGAGCAGGCGCTGCGGGACGGCAGCTACGCGCCCTGGATGCCCAATGCCGCGGCCGTCGCCAAGCTCAAGGCCAGCTTCCCCGACGGCGTGTGCGACTACAGCCGGCCCGACCGCGCGCGGCCACAGTAGGGCCGCGCCGGTCGCTTCAGCCCGGTGGCGTCAGCAGGTCGACGACACCGGCGATGCGCGCCTCCAGGTCGCACCAGGGCAGCCCGCCCAGCGGCACCTGGGCGATCTGCTGCAGCGAGGCACCGTGCAGCAGGGCCCACAGGGTCTGCGCGCGCAGGTCCGGATCCGCGGCCGGGGCGCTCACCAAGCCGCGCAGCAGCGCATAGACCTCGACCGGCACCGCCTCGCGCATCAGCAGGCGGTAATGGTGCGGATGGGCCACCGCCCAGCGGATGTAGGCCGCCGCCGCGCGGCGCAGCGACAGCCGCGCGTCCGCCCCCTCGATCTGGCCGGCCAGCACATCGGCCAGGCCCTCGCGCGCCTCGGCGGCGAAGCGCGCCAGCAGGTCGGCCTTGTCGGCGAAAAAGCTGTAGATCGTGGCATGGGAGTAGCCCACGGCCGCGGCCACCTCGCGCAGGGTCACGGCCTCGAAGCCGCGCTCGGCGAATAGCGCGCGCGCGGCTTCGAGGATGCGCTGCTCCAGCTCGGCCTTGTGCGCGGCGCGGCGCTGTGCCGAGGCCGTGGCCTGCTTGTGCTTCTTCAGCGGCCCCTCGGGCTTGGGCGTCTTCAGGCGCTGGCGCGGCTGCGGCTTGGCCGCCGGCTTCTCGGCCCGCGGGTCGCTCGGTTCGCCCGGCGCCGGCGCCACCACGCCCGAGGCGCGGTGCAGCCCCTTGGCGCCACTGGGCCGCGGCGGCGGATTTAGAAAGGGAATTGCAGTTTTGCTAACCATTGGTTAGTATTTTGTCATTGGTTAAACGAAGCCTACACCATCGCGACCTGGAGAGCATGATGATGACGACAAAGATCGGACTGCAACTGAAGACCGTCGAGCGCGGCGATACGCAGGTCCTGCCTGCGCTGGCGGCCCTGCTCGGCGATGGCGTGGCGCACGGCGCCTCGGTGGGCTTCCTGGCCGGACTGAGCACCGCCGAGGCCCGCGCCTATTGGGACGGCGTGCTGGCCAGACTGGGCCCGCAGCACATCCTCTGGACCCTGCACGAGGGTGGGCACCTCGTCGGCACGGTGCAGCTGGCGATCTGCGAGAAGGCCAACGGCCGGCACCGCGCCGAGGTGCAGAAGCTGATCGTGCACAGCAGCGCGCGCGGCCGTGGCCTCGCCAGCGTGCTGCTGCGCACGCTGGAACAGGCCGCACGGGTCAAGGGCTGCAGCCTGCTGGTGCTGGACACCGAGGCCGGCTCGCCGGCCGAGGCCGTCTACGGCCACCTGGGCTGGGCCAAGGCCGGCGAGATCCCGCGCTATGCGGCAAGCCCCGATGGCCGCTTGTGCGCCACCGCGCTTTACTACAAGCTGCTGGAGCAGGAGACAAGCCGCCATGTGGAGCACGCACCAAGTTGAAAACCAGGTCGACGAGCTGAGCGACTACAACCCGCTGGCCAGTGACACCGCACTGCAGGAGGGCCTGGTGCGTGCCGGCGCCGACTGGGCCCGGCCCCAGCTGCTGGGCTACGGCGAGATCCTGGGGCGGGCCGAGACGCAGGCGCTGGCCGAGCAGGCCAACCACCATCCGCCCGAGCTGCAGACCCATGACCGGCGCGGCCGCCGCATCGAGCAGGTGGATTTCCATCCCAGCTGGCACGCGCTGCTGGCGCTGTACCGCGGCCAGGGCCTGGTCTCCCTGCCCTACGACAACGAGCGCCCAGGCCGCTGGGCCGCCTTCGCCGCCGGCTTCTACCTGCACGGCCAGATCGAGGCCGGCACGCTGTGCCCGGCCACCATGACCCAGGCCGCGATTCCGGTGCTGGCCAGGGAACCGCTGTTCGAGCAGCTGCCGGGCCTGCGCCAGGGCCTGCTGTCTCGCGCCCATGATCCGCGCGACCTGCCGATCGCGCAGAAGACCGGCCTGTGGATCGGCATGGGCATGACCGAGAAGCAGGGCGGCTCGGACGTGCGCGCCAACAGCACGCGCGCCACGCCGGTGGCTGGCGCGGGCCGCGGCGCCGAATACGCGCTGCGCGGCCACAAATGGTTCTTCTCGGCGCCGATGAGCGACGCCCATCTGGTGGTGGCGCAGACCGACGACGGCCCGTCCTGCTTCTTCGTGCCGCGCTGGCGCCCCGACGGCTCGCGCAACACGGTGCAGATCCAGCGCCTGAAGGACAAGGTCGGCAACCGCAGCAACAGCAGCGCCGAGGTCGAGTTCCAGGACGCCTATGGCCTGCTGCTGGGCGAACCCGGCCGCGGCATTCCCACCATCATCGAGATGGCCACGACGACGCGGCTGAACTGCGTGATCGGCAGCGCCGCCATTCAGCGGCAGGCCCTGGTCCAGGCCCTGCATTACACGCGCCGGCGCCACGCTTTCGGACGGCCGCTGGCCGAGCAGCCGCTGATGCGCAGCGTGCTGCTCGATCTGGCGCTGGAAAGCGAGGCCTCGGTCCAGCTGATGCTGCGCCTGGCCCAGGCCTTCGAGAACCACCGGGACCCGGCACAACGCCCCTGGCAGCGCCTGATGACCCCGGCCGCCAAGTTCTGGGTCTGCAAGCGCGCGGTGGAGCTGACAGGCGAGGCGATGGAGGTGTTCGGCGGCAACGGCTATGTGGACGCAGGGCCAATGGCGCGCCTGTATCGCGAGGCGCCGGTCAACTCTATCTGGGAGGGCTCGGGCAACGTGATGTGCCTGGACCTGCTGCGTGCCTTCGCGCGTGAGCCGGAGACGGCCTTCGCGCTGCTGGACGAGCTGCAGGCACTGGCCGGCGACGAGGCCCGGCTGCGCCAGGAACTCGACGCGCTGCGCAGCCTGCTGCACGGCACGCCGCCGGACGAGTTGGAGGCCCTGGGCCGGCGCCTGGCGCAGCGCCTGGTGCTGCTCGCCCAGGCCTGCCTGCTGCGCGCCCAGGCACCCGCCACGCTGGCCGAGGCCTTCGTCGCCAGCCGCTACGACGCCCAGGGCGGGCGGGTCTATGGCGCGCTGGACGCGCGCGGCCTGCCCGTGGCGGCGCTGCTGGAGCGCGCCTACCCGGGCTGATGGCCGCGCCTCAGCTGATGTGGATCTTGGAGACCAGCGGCCTGCCCTCGCTCATCTCGACGCGGCGCCATGAACTCTCGTCATTGAGGCTGATCCAGCGCCGCTCTTCGGCGCGATAGCGCCAGTCCTTGTCGAGCTGATAGAAGACCTGGAGCCCCGCACGCTCAAGGATGTTGAGGATGCGGTTGGTGTGCTGGTTGTTCTCGTCGAAGTCGGTCATCGCGCTCTGCCCCATCTCGGAGTAGAGCTGGTTCAGTCTCAGCAGCTCGTCGTTCACATGCGCCGGCAAAGGCTCGACATTCAGGCCGATGCGCCGGGCCTCGCGCAGCGTGATCGGATAGGAATGCGCCGGGTAGTTGCTGTTGAGCGTATTGCGGATGCGCTTGATCGAACAGCACGGGTGTTTTTTTCAGTGCTGGTTTGGTGCCCGCTGCGGCGCCGACCTCATCCATCAAGACCCTCCCTCCGGTGTACTGGCCGCCGAGGCATAGCAAGCCGCGACCAGCCGTGATCAGGGCGCCGTCGCCTGCAGCGCCTCGCGCAGGACCCGCAGATAGGGCTCGGAATTCTGCAGATCGTTGTGGCCGGCGCCGGGGATCAGCAGCAGGCGGGCCTGCGGCGCACGCAGCTTGAGCCGCTCGCTATGGGTCGGCGGGATCAGCGGGTCCAGCTCGCCGTGCAGCAGCCACAGCGCGCCGCCGATGCGCGCCGCGTCGGCGCAGGTATCGAGCGGATAGCGCAGCAGCGCGGCCGGCACGAAGGGGTAATGCTGGCGCATCAGCTCGCCCATGCTGCAGTAGGGCGAGACCAGCAGGGTCAGCTCGGGCTCCACCTCGGCCGCCAGCCCGGCGGCCAGGGCCGTGCCCAGCGAACGGCCATAGATCACCCGCTTCAACCCCGCATAGCGCGGCGCCACCAGTTCCCATGCCGCCCGCACGTCGGCGCGCAGCTGGGCCTCGCTCTCGATGCGGCCCGTGCTCTTGCCGTAGCCGCGGTAGTCCAGCATGAAGAGGTCGTAGCCGGCCCGGCGATAGAAGTCGGCGTTGACGAACCAGCTCTGCAGGCTGCCGGCATTGCCATGCAGGAAGAAGATCAGCCCCTTGGGCGCCGGCAGCTGCAGATGCAGGGCCGAGAGCCGCGCGCCGGGCACCTCGATCACGCGCTCCGTCACATCGGCGCCGAACTCGAAGCGGTGCGCGGCCGGCAGCGGCTCGGGCATGAACAGCAGGCGCTCCTGACGCCAGTACAGCCAGGCCAGCGGCAGCGCGTAGGCGCCCAGGCCCAGCGCGAGCGCAAGCAGCGCGCGTCCCGCGACGTTCACGCGGGCCGGCCGATCAGGGCCACCGTGCGGTAGGGTACCCACAGGCCCTCGCCGACCGTCGCGAAACGCTCGAACAGCGGCCGCAACGCCGCCACGACGGTGCGGCCCGCCGCACTGTCGCGCGCCGGCATGTAGGAGCGCGAGAACACCAGGGCCTCCAGCCCGGCGGCATCAAGCCGGTGCGCATGCGGCCAGGCCCGCTCGCTCACCTGGCCCGCCCCGAAAAAGCACGGCACCGCGCTGCGGTCCTCGTGCGCCAGCAGGGCCGCTCGCTTGGCGCCGCCGAACTCGGCGAACAGCTCGTCCAGCGCGCGGTGCAGCGGCGTGTCGAGCACGCGGTCGTTCCAGATCAGCGCCACCGCGGCACCGGGCCTGAGCACCCGCAGGGCCTCGGCGCGCGCCGCCTCGACCTCGAACCAGTGGAAGGCCTGGGCCGCGGTCAGCAGGTCGACGCTGGCATCCGCCAGCGGCAGCGCCTCGGCACGGCCGGCGCTGCTGCGATAGCCCGGCTGGTCGCCCAGCCAGGCATCCGCCGCGGCGCGCATCTCGTCGCTGGGTTCGATCGCGTGCACGGTCCAGCCGCGTGCCAGCAGGCCGGCGCTCAGCAGCCCGGTGCCGGCGCCGATATCGGCGATCATGGGCTGCGGCGGCAGGCATTCGGCCAGCGCGTCGAACAGCGCGGCCGGATAGTCGGGGCGCGAGGCCGCGTAGTCGCGCACCTTGGGGCCGAAGATCCGGCCGGTGCCGCCCTCGGCACTGTACTGGGCGCGCAAGCGCGCGCCGCTGTCGGGTTCATGGTCCATGAACCCGCATGCTACCGGGCCAGACGCATCAGCTTGCCGCTGTCGGTCAGCAGCAGCAGGGCGCCGTCCGGCGCCTGGCGCACATCGCGGAAGCGCTCGCCCAGGTTCGCGAACATGGCCTCGCGGCCGACCACCGCATTGCCGCTGAGCTGCAGCCGCCACAGCGCCTGGCCGGCCAGCGCGCCGGAGAACAGCTGTCCGCGCCATTCGGGGAACATGCTGCCGGTGTAGAAGGCCAGGCCCGCCGGCGCGATCGAGGTCGGCACCCAGTAGCTCAGCGGTTCGACATAGGTCGGCGCATGGGTGCCGCCGCCGATGCGGCAGGCCTCGCCGACCGGTGCGCCGTAGTTGCAGCCGTAGCTCTTCACCGGCCAGCCGTAGTTGGCCCCGGCCCGCGCGATATTGATCTCGTCGCCGCCCTGCGGCCCATGGTCGCTGAGCCACAGCTCGCCGGTCTCGGGGTGCAGGGCCGCCCCCTGCGGATTGCGCAGGCCGATGCTCCACAGCCCCGGCCGCGCGCCGGCGCCGAAGTCCGGGTTGTCGGCCGGCACGCTGCCGTCGCGTTTGATCCGCACCACCTTGCCCAGGGTCTGCACCGGGTCCTGGGCCGGGCTGCCCTGCATGCGCTCGCCCAGGGTGATGAACAGCGTCTTGTCGCGCCCGAACACCAGGCGCGAGCCATAGTGGCCGCTGCCCGCGACCTTGGGGGCTTGGCGGAAGATCACCGCCACGTCCTGCAAGGCATTGCCGACCAGCCGGCCGCGCAGCACCGCGGTGCCGGCACGGCCGGCCTCGGCGCCGCTGCCCGGCTCGGCATAGCTGAGGTAGACCCAGGGGCTGCCGCTGGCGAAGTCGGGATCGAGCGCCACATCGAGCAGGCCGCCCTGGCCGCCGGCGCTGACGGCCGGCACGCCGGCGATGTTGGCCAGGGTGCTGCGGCCGTCGGCCGCCAGGCGCAGCAGGCTGCCGGCCTTCTGCGTCACCAGCATCTCGCCGCCCGGCAGCAGGGCCAGGGCCCAGGGGCTGGACAGGCCGCTGTGCAGGATGCTCGGCTGCGGCGCAGCGGCGGGGCCGGGCGCGGCACCGCTCCCGCTCCCGCCGCCTCCGCCGCAGGCCATCACGGCAGCAACGGCAACTGCCAGGAGGGCCAGGTCGGCACGGCTGATCGTCATCGAGGGACTCCGTCCATGATCGGCCAGAGTCTAGGCCGACTCGCCGGATTGCCGAGCACATCGCATACACTCCGTCACGGATTCAGGAGAGTGCCGCAGCCCCAGGGCTGCGGCCGCCGAAGGCGCAAGCTCCCATACTCGCTCAGGCCCCGTACTGGATCCGCAACATGCCGAATGCTGGAGAGTGCGCCGCTGCAAGGGCGGCGCCACCGAAGGAGCAAGGCGCGCACCGGGTGGTGTTTCGCGCCGAATCTCTCAGGTACCAAGGACAGCGGGAGCGGCGCGCGTCAGGCGCGGCACGCTCCGGGTTTCCTTCGCCATCGCAAGGCCCGCGGCCGTCGTCACGCCTGCGCGGAACTCCTGTCGGGAGTGTTCTTCCATGCATGTCATCGTTCTGGGCGCCGGCGTCACCGGCATCACCACGGCCTGGTATCTGCGCCAGCAGGGCCACGAGGTCACCGTCATCGAACGCCAGCCGGCCGCCGGCCTGGAAACCAGCTTCGCCAACGGCGGCCAGATCTCGGTCTCGCATGCCGAGCCCTGGGCCAACCCGGGCGCGCCGCTGAAGGTCTTGAAATGGCTGATGAAGGAGGATGCGCCGCTGCTGTTCCGGCTGCGCGCGGATCCGGCGCAATGGCGCTGGGGCCTGGCCTTCCTGCGCGAATGCCTGCCGGGCCGCACCGCCCACAACATCCGCAACATCGTCAGCCTGGGCCTGTACAGCCGCGCCAAGCTGCGCGAGCTGCGCGCCGCCACCGGCATCCAGTACGAGCAACGCAGCCAGGGCATCCTGCACTTCTACACCAGCGAGGCCGAGTACGCGGCTGCACAGGAGCCGGCGCGCCTGATGCGCGAGCAGGGCTGCGAGCTGGACATGAAGACGCCGGACGAATGCGTAGCCATCGAGCCGGCGCTGGCGCAATGCCGCGACAGGATCGTCGGCGGCAGCATGACGCCCAGCGACGAATCGGGCGACGCCCACCGCTTCACCCAGGAACTGGCGCGGCGCTGCGCCGAGGCCGGCGTGCGCTTTCGCTACGAGACCCGCTTGCTGGGCCTGGAGCAAGGCGGCGGTGGCATCCGGCAGGCGGTCGTGGCCGACGCGGCGGGCCGCGTCGAGCAGCTGCGCGGCGAGGCCTATGTGCTGTGCCTGGGCTCCTTCAGCCGCGCCTTCGCGCGCGAGCTGGGCGTAGATCTGAACATCTACCCCGCCAAGGGCTACTCGGTCACCCTGCCGGTGACGTCCCCCGAGCACAGCTACCAGGTCTCGCTGACCGACGACGAGTACAAGCTGGTGTTCTCGCGCCTGGGCGAGCGCCTGCGCATCGCCGGCACGGCCGAGCTGAACGGCTACGACACCAGCCTGAATCTGCGCCGCTGCGAGGCCATCGTGCGGCGCACGCGCGAGCTGTTCCCGCGAATGATGGAAGGCCAGACCGATGCCGATCCCGAGGGAAATGGCGCCCAGTTCTGGACCGGCCTGCGCCCGGCCACGCCGTCCAACCTGCCCTATATCGGCCGCAGCCGGATCGGCAATCTGTTCCTCAACACCGGCCATGGCACCCTGGGCTGGACGCACAGCTGCGGCTCGGCCGCGGCGATCGCCGACATCGTCGGCGGCCGCGCGCCGGAGCTGGACTACGCCTTCACCGGGCTGGAGCGGGGGCAGGTCTTGATGCGCCCCGGGCTGGCGGGCTGATCCGCCCGCGCATGCGCGCAAGGCCTCTTGCCGGCCCGGCGCGCATGCCCTACCCTGGGGTCACAGCTCCAAAGGAGTGCGCCATGGCCGATGACAGCACGAGTCCCGTCCACCCCGGCATTGCCGCGATCCGGACCCTGGCCCTGGTAGGGCCGGCCGGCGCCGGCAAGACCAGCCTGGCCGAGGCCTTGCTGTTGCGCGCCGGCAGCATCGGCAGCGCGGGCAGCGTCGAGCGCGGCAACACGGTCAGCGACTTCGACCCGCTGGAAAGGCGCATGCAGCATTCGCTGCAGACCAGCCTGGTGCATATGCGCCACGCCGGTCTGCGCCTGCATGTGGTGGACACGCCCGGCGCACCGGACTTCGTCGGCCAGTCGCTGCCGGCGCTGGAGGCGGTGGACACGGCCGTGGTGGTGGTCAACGCCCAGAACGGCATCGAGCTGATGGCCTCGCGCATGATGGAGGCGGCCGCGCGGCGCGGCCTGTGCCGCGTCATCGTGGTCAACAAGATCGATGCCCCCGGCGTCGACCTGCCCGGCCTGCTGGAGCAGTTGCGCCAGACCTTCGGCCGCGAATGCCTGCCGCTGAACCTGCCGAGCGGCGGCGCCGCCCAGGTGCAGGACTGCTTCTACTGCAAGGACGGCGCGGCCGACTTCGCCTCGGTGGCGCAGGCCCACCAGGCCCTGGTGGAACAGGTGGTCGAGGTGGACGCGGCCTTCGTCGACCGCTACCTGAACGAGGGCGATGTCGACCCCAGCGAGCTGCATGCGCCGCTCGAGCAGGCGCTGCGCGAGGGGCACCTGATCCCGGTGTGCTTCGCCTCGGCCAGGAGCGGCGCCGGCGTGGCCGAGCTGCTGGACGTGATCGAGCGCCTGCTGCCCAACCCGGCCGAGGGCAACCCGCCGCAGTTCCTGCGTGGTGAGGGGCCGGACGCGCTGCCGCTGCAGGCCCTGCCCGAGCCCGGCGCCCATGTGCTGGCCCATGTGTTCAAGATCGTCGCCGACCCCTATCTGGGCAAGATGGGCGTGCTGCGCGTGCACCAGGGCACGCTGAGCAAGAACAGCCAGCTGCTGGTGGGGCATGCGCGCAAGCCCTTTCGCGTCGGCCATCTGTTCATGCTGCAGGGCAAGGAGCATGTGGAAGTGGACGAGGCCCTGCCGGGCGATCTCTGCGCGATCGCCAAGGTCGAGGAGCTGCATTACGACGCGGTGCTGCACGACGCGCCCGAGGACGAGCATATCCACCTCGCGCCGCTGGACTTCCCGGTGCCGGTGCACGGCCTGGCGATCAGCCCGGCGCGCCACGGCGACGAGCAGCGCCTGTGGGAGATCCTGAACCGCCTGGTGGACGAGGACCCCTGCCTGAAGGTGGAGCATGTGGCGGTGACCAACGAGACCCTGGTCTACGGCCTGGGCGAGCTGCATCTGCGCCTGCTGCTGGAGCGGCTGCGCGAAACCTATCGCTTCGAGGTGACGACCAAGGAGCCCAGCATCGCCTACCGCGAGACCATCTCGGCGCCGGCCGAGGGCCATTACCGCCACAAGAAGCAGAGCGGCGGCGCGGGCCAGTTCGGCGAGGTCTATCTGCGCATCGAGCCGCTGGCGCGCGGTGCCGGCTTCGAGTTCGTCGACGCGGTCAAGGGCGGCACCATCCCCGGCCAGTTCATGCCGGCGGTCGAGAAGGGCGTGCGCTCGGCCCTGGCCAGCGGCGTGATCTCGGGCCATCCGCTGGTGGACCTGAAGGTCACGGTGTTCGACGGCAAGCACCATTCGGTCGACAGCAAGGAGATCGCCTTCGTCACGGCCGGCCGCAAGGCCCTGATCGTGGCGGTGCGCGAGGCACGGCCACTGGTGCTGGAGCCCATCGTCAACGTCGAGATCAGCGCGCCCGAGGTCTCGATGGGCGACATCACCGGCGATCTGGCGGCGCGGCGCGGCCAGGTGAACGGCACGCGCTCGGCCGTGCCCGGCGTGATCACGGTGCAGGGCCTGGCGCCGCTGGCCGAGCTGTCGAACTACCAGACCCGGCTCAATGCGATGACCAGCGGCCAGGGCCGCTACACCCTGGCGCTGTCGCACTACGAGCCGGTGCCGCCCAACACCCAGGCCCAGTTGGTGGGCGCCTACAAGGTGCGCGACGAGGAGTAGGGCCGCGGCCGACTTACTTCGGCGCCGAGGCCGCCGCCCTGGCCTGCGCGCGGAACTTCTCCAGCTGCGCCAGCCATTCGGTCCAGTCCTGCGGCCCGGTCTCGTAGCGCTTCTTCAGGTTCGCCAGCACATGGCCCCAGGCGCGGTCGAAATAGGTGTAGGCCTTGTCCCATTCGCCGCCGTCGCCCCAGCCGGTGTGATGCAGCCGCACCCGCGTCTGACTCCCGCTCAGGGGCTCGAAACGCACGATCACGAAGGTGCGCTGCGCGCGGGCCTCGGGCAGGTGGGGCGGGGCGTTCCAGTCGAAGCTGATCATCTTCCCGGGCTGCAGGGCCAGGAAGCGCATCTCATCGGCCCCCTTCATACCGGGTTCGGCACCGGGGTCGATATAGATCTGGAAGGCGCCGCCGACCTTGGGCTCGATGCGGGCGTCGGGCGCGAAGAAGGCGACGATGCCCTCGCGCGTGGTCCAGCTCGCCCAGGCCTGGTCCAGGCTGGCATTGATGGTCACTTCTTTATCAAGGCTGCGCTCGGTCGCGCCGGCCTGAGCTGCCAGCGCCAGCAGGGTCAGCAGCAGGGCGCGCCGTAGAAAGGAGGCGGGACGAGGCATGGCAAATCTCCTTGGCCAGGGCCTTGGATCAAGGCAGCTTTATCATACGCATATGTCCACCGCCCCCCGGGACGTCGCGCAGATCCGTTTGGACAATGCGCTGCTCCTGTTTGAAGAGTTCGTCACCGCCACCGTCAAACACCCCGACGCCGCCACCCTGCGCGGACTCGAGCGGCGTTTCGCGGAGCGCTTGCAGATCCAGCCTAGCTATTGGAGCCAGATCAAGAGCCGCTCGCGCCAGATCGGCGAGCGGCTGGCACGCCAGTTCGAGCAGCTGTGCCACAAGCCGCCGGGCTGGATGGACCTGGAGCATGCCGCGCATGGCACGGCCGGTGCGGCCGGTGCGGCCATCGCGGCGCAGGAGTCGCCGCCCAGCCTGCCGCAGGACGACGATGAACGCTTCATCGTCGGCCTGGTGCTGACCTACTACCGCCGCCACCCGCAGCGCGCCCGCACCCGGCTGCTGGACCTGCTGGGCGAGGTACTGACGCCGCCGAGCGCCGGCGCTGCGCCAGCGCCGGCCGCGGCCCGGCCTGGCGGCCCGCCGACCGGCGTGGCCAAGCCGACAGCCGCCCCGGTGGACGATGCCGCCGAGGCCTGGCGCCGGCTGCAGCAAGGCATCGCGCCGCTGAAAAGCAGGAAACGCTGAGCGCGGCCGGCCTCGGCGCCTGCGACCCGCGACAAGCTCGGGCACAGCCTGTGCATACCGATATCGCCCCCTAACTTGAGTAGGCGGCGCAGATAAAAAGCACTTGCGCAAGATAATCAATCGTTTATCATTTGCGCAAGTTGTGGCCTGGTTCACCACGACGACACCCCAGTAGCAACGCCCCGACCCCGAAGCGCAGGCTGTGCGGCGCCATCCAGCACCGAGGCCCGAACCAGGCCCCGGTGACCGGACCGCCGCCGCGCCCCGGCCACGCTTCGCCAGCCCAAGAGCCGGGCATCCGTTCCGGCTCTGCCATGTTTCTCGTCTTTTGACGCTGCCGTGCCCGCAGTGGCGCCGCCGCATTGCCCACCACGCCGCGGGCCTCGCCCGCAAGGAGAGTGCTCATGCCTCAGTTCACCGCCCCCCGGCCGCAGATTCTGACCCTGCGCAAGCCGCGCAATCCGCTGGTCGCGCCCAGCATGCAGCGCCAGGCCGGCCGCCACGGCGCCGCCGGCAAGGCGCAACGCCAGCAAGCCAAGCATGGGCTGCGCCAGGAAGTGCGCCAGCTCCTGCCCACCGACCGCAGCCCCTGACTTAGCACGAGCGGGGCCCATCCCTCAGGGAGACCGATCATGAAACATGTTGTTTACAGGCTGAGCCACCATTCCGAGGCCGCCTTGACCGCCGCCGACTGGCGCCACGACTTGGCCGTCCGCCTGCGCCGCGCCGGCGCCGCCCTGCTGCGCCTGGCCGAGCGCCTGGCGGGCGTGCCGACGCGCCGCCGCCGGCCGCCGGAACTGGAGTTCTATGCCGAGGCCGGCGCGCCCGAGGGCGCGCTCTATGTCGATGGCCAGCTGGTCGGCACCCTGCCGGGTGTGACAAGGCTGTGATCCCGGTGCTGCTGGGCCTGGCCCGGCTGCTTCTGCGGGTCAAGCTGGGCGAGGAAGGGCCGATATACGATGATGCACGCACCAAGGTGATCACGCATGCCCATCCTCCCCAGCCCGCTGCCGCTGCAGCACCCCCTGCCCGACCTGGCGGCCTGGACGGCGATTTTTCGCGACGCCGAGATCCCCGTCCTCGCGGCGACCGCCGAGTCGCTGGAGCTGATGCGCGCCAATGAGGACGCCTTCGATGCCAACAGCATCGGCGAGATGATCGCGACCGATCCGCTGATGAGCCTGAAGGTGCTGGCCCATGCGGCCACGCACCGCTCCGACAGGCTGGTGACCGATGCGGAGACCGTGACCGCGGCCATCGTCTGGATGGGCATCACGCCCTTCTTCAGGGCCTTCGGACCGCAGCCGACCGTCGAGGACCGCCTGGCCGGCCGGCCCGAGGCCCTGGCCGGGCTGCAGCGGGTGCTGCGGCGGGCCGACCGCGCGGCCCGCTTCGCGCTGGGTTTCGCCGCGCACCGGCTGGACCCGGACGCGGCGGTGATCCACAGCGCCGCCAGCCTGCACGACTTCGCCGAGATGCTGCTGTGGTGCCACGCACCGTCGCTGGCCTGGCAGATCCGTGCGCGCCAGCAGGCCGACCGGCAGCTGCGCAGCGCGGCCGTGCAGCGCGAGATCCTCAATATCGAGCTGGCCGACCTGGAACAGACCCTGATGCGCGCCTGGCACCTGCCCGAACTGCTGGCCCATATCACCGACGACAAGCGCGGCCACGATCCGCAGGTGCAGAGCGTGCGGCTGGCCGTACGCCTGGCGCGGCACACGGCCGACGGCTGGGATGATGCGGCGATTCCGGACGATGTGAGCGATATCGCCGCGCTGCTGAACCTGGGCCGCGAGGCCGCCACGCGCCTGCTGCACGAGCTGGACTGAGCGCGCGATGAGCGGCCCCACCCCCGATTTCTGGCAGCAGCGCTTCGAGCGGGGCGAGACGCCCTGGGACCGCGGCGCGGTCCATCCGCAGTTGCTGCGCTGGCTGGAGCAAGGCCTGCTCGCGCCGGGTCAGAGCGTGCTGGTGCCCGGCTGCGGCCGCGGCCACGAGCTGCCGGCCCTGGGTCGGGCCGGCATTGCCGCGACCGGGCTGGACTACGCGCCGGCCGCCGTCGCCCTGGCGCGCGAGCGCCTGGGGGCGCTGCCCGGCCGCGTGCTGCAGGCCGATGTGCTGGACTGGCGGCCGGAGGCTTCGGTGGACCGCGTCTACGAGCAGACCTGCCTGTGCGCATTGCATCCCGACCAATGGCGGCTCTATGCCGACCAGCTGCATGCCTGGATCGGGCCGGGCGGGCTGCTGCTGGCCCTGTTCATGCAGGCGCGGCGCGACGGTGCCGCCGAAGGTCGCATCGAAGGCCCGCCCTATCACGGCGACATCAACGCGATGCGGGCGCTGTTCCCCTCGCAGCTGTGGGATTGGCCGGCGCCGCCCTACCCGGCGGTGCCACATGAGCGCGGCTGGTTCGAACTGGCGGTGGTGCTGCGGCGCCGATAGCAAGCCGGTCCTCCTTGACAGGAGAGCATTCCCGCGCAAACGCCGCAGATCCGGCTCTGCCGGGCTGCCGGCGTTGCCCCCTTGAGGGGGCGCGCGCAGCGTGTAGGGGGTGAGCCTAGACCGGCACGGCCGTGGTGTTCTTCAGCCGATCCAGCACGAAGCTGGTCTTGCAGTCCTGCACGCTGGGATGCTTCAGCAGGGTCTCGCTGATGAAGCGCGCGTAATGCGCCATGTCCTGCACCAGCACGCGCAGCAGATAGTCCATCTCGCCGGTCAGGGCCGCGCATTCCACCACCTCGGGCCAGGTCTGCACGGCGGCGCGGAACAGGTCCATCGGATTGCGCTTGTGGCTCTCGGTCTGCTTCTCCAGCCGCACATTGATATAGGCCGTCAGCGACAGGCCCACCTTCTCGGGCCGCACCAGGGCCACATAGGCGGCAATGGTGCCCGCCTCCTCGAGCCGGCGCACGCGGCGCAGCACGGCCGAGGCCGAGAGATTGACCTGGGCCGCCAGGGCGTCGTAGGTGACGCGGCCATCGAGCTGCAGCGCCCTCAAAATGCGCCGATCGATGGCATCGAGCTGGATATCGCCTTCCATATTTGTAGTTTCGCAGAAATCCTGCGCCAACACCGAAGCTCGCGCCTGAGATCGCAGGATTCCTGCGCTTGCCGCCTCCTACAGTTTGAGTTATCGCAAGGCATATGCAGGAGACCCCGCCATGGCAGCATTCACCCCCTGGGACAACCCGATGGGCACCGACGGCTTCGAGTTCATCGAGTTCGCCGCCCCCGATCCCGCCGCACTCGGCAAGCTGTTCGAGACCATGGGCTTCACCGCCGTGGCCAAGCACCGCCACAAGAACGTCACGCTGTACCGTCAGGGCGGCGTGAACTTCATCATCAACGCCGAGACCGACAGCTTCGCGCAGCGCTTTGCGCGCCTGCACGGCCCCTCGATCTGCGCGATCGCCTTCCGCGTCAAGGATGCCGGCCAAGCCTACCAGCGCGCGCTGGAGCTGGGCGCCTGGGGCTTCGACAACAAGGCCGGCCCGATGGAGCTGAACATCCCGGCCATCAAGGGCATCGGCGATTCGCTGATCTATTTCGTCGACCGCTGGCAGGGCAAGAACGGCGCCGCGCCCGGTTCGATCGGCAATATCGGCATCTACGATGTCGACTTCGTGCCCCTGCTGGACGCGGCCGGCCGGCCGGTCGATGCCAATCCGGCGGGCCATGGCCTGACCTATATCGACCACCTGACGCACAACGTGTTCCGCGGCCGCATGAAGGAATGGGCCGAGTTCTACGAGCGCTTCTTCAATTTCCGCGAGGTGCGCTATTTCGATATCGAGGGCAAGCTGACCGGGCTGAAGAGCAAGGCCATGACCAGCCCCTGCGGCAAGATCCGCATCCCGATCAACGAGAGCAGCGACGACAAGAGCCAGATCGCCGAGTACCTGGACCTGTATCACGGCGAAGGCATCCAGCATGTCGCGATGGGCAGCGACGACATCTACACCACCGTCGAGGGCATGCGCGGCACCGGCGTGCAGTTCCAGGACACGATCAACACCTACTTCGACCTGATCGACAAGCGCCTGCCCGGCCATGGCGAGAACGTCGAGGAACTGCGCCGCCTGAAGATCCTGATCGACGGCGCCGCCCATCTGGACGCGCCCAACGAGCTGCTGCTGCAGATCTTCACCAAGGAGGTGATCGGCCCGATCTTCTTCGAGCTGATCCAGCGCAAGGGCAACGAGGGCTTCGGCGAAGGCAACTTCAAGGCGCTGTTCGAGAGCATCGAGCTGGACCAGATCCGCCGCGGCGTGCTCAAGGCCGACGCGAGCTGAGGGGCCGCGGGCCTCAGCTCGCGGCCAGCTCGGCCAGCAGCTCGTCGAACACGCCCCGGTCGAACACCAGGCACAGATGGCCGAGGCCCGGCCTGTAGCGGGCCTCGGCGCCGGCCAGGGCCGCGCTGCCGGCGGGACAAACGACCTGGTCGGCATTGCTGTAGTAGCAGACCAGCCTTGCGCGAAAGTCCTGCGCTTCGTCCGCCGCGAGCGCCTGCAGCCAGGCGCTGCCGCGGCGCATCTGACGTGCATTGGTGGCCGAGCCGAGATTCGCCATCACGGTGCCCGCATGCGGTGAGCCGAGCGTGAAGGCGCGGTGCAGGCGCACCGCGTCACCACCGCCATGGCGGCGCCACCAGGCGCGCAGCGCCAGTCCGCCCATGCTGTGGGCCACAACCACCGGCGCCATGCCGGTGGATTGCTGCAACCGGCGCAAGGCGGTCTCGATCGCGTCGGCATAGTCGTCGATCGAACCGAAGGCCGGCTCCAGGCTGGGCGCGACACAGGCATGCCCCTGCGCGCGCAGGCGCCGCAGCCAGCCGTTCCACAGGCCGCGGTTGCAGCTGTAGCCATGCAGCAGCAGGACGCCACGCCGCCCGTTGGGAGCCGCGGGCAGGTGGTCCGGCTCCCGCTGGGCTTGAAAAGGCTGCTGCCAGGCGAACACCCGCTCGCAGGCCCAGAACTCGAACCAGCAGGCGCGCAGCAGCTCCCACAGCCCCGGGGGACGCGCCGGCGCCGGCTCGGCGCGGTTGATCAGCAGCAGGGCCAGGAAGCCCAGGGCCATCACCAGCCCATAGCCCCAGAACCCCAATGCGGCCCAGGCAAGCGCCGCGACAGGCCCTTGACTCGGCCAAAGCCAGATCAGCAGACCGCCGGCCAGCAGCAGGCGCAGCAGCACCTGCAGACGTTGGATACGCGCATTCATCGCCGCATCATCGCCGACGCGGCCGGCGCCTCGCGGCACGCCACAATGACGCCCATGCGCGAATCCAAGACCAGCGACGCCCAGCGCGAGCACATCCTCGCCCAGCTGCAGCGGGTGAACATGGAGCTGGCCGCCCGGGCCGCCCAAGCGGGCCTGGAGGAGCGGGTCGGCGTCCTGAAACGTTATCAGCAGCAGCGCTTCACGCGCAGCTATGCGGACCTGCTCGCCGCGCCGCGCTATGCCGCCGCCACGCGTTTCTTCCTGGACGAGCTCTACGGACCGGGTGACTTCAGCCGCCGCGATGCGCAGTTCGCGCGCGTGGTACCCAGCCTGATACGGCTGTTTCCGGCCGAGGTCGTGGCCACCGTGGCGCAGCTGGCCGAGCTGCATGCCCTGTCCGAACAGCTGGATACCGAGATGGGCCGCCAGCTGGGCACGCCGCACATCGCCGCCGCTGACTACGCCCGGGCCTGGCAAGCTGCGGCCACGCCGGCGCAGCGCGAGCGCCAGATTGCGCTGCTGCTGGCGGTGGGCGAGGCGCTCGACGGGCTGACGCGCAGGCCGCTGCTGCGGCAGGCCCTGCGCATGATGCGCAAGCCGGCCGCCGCGGCCGGGCTGGCGGAGCTGCAGCGCTTTCTGGAGACCGGCTTCGATACCTTCAAGGCCATGGCCGGCGCCTCGGCGTTCCTGCAGACCGTCGCGCAGCGCGAGCGAGCCCTGTCGGATGCGCTGTTCGCCCCGCAGGCACCGGCCCAGCTGGCCGCCTGTCCCGCAGGCGACTCGGTCCTAGGGCAACTCCCCTAGCCCCCGGGCCGAGCCTGAGCCGACCATCGGGGCTGCTGCGTACAGCCCCGTCCACGGGGCGCGAAGGAGACAACAAGTTGAGCGCGTTGCTGGAGAACAAGCCCTGGCTGAAGAGTTATCCCGAGGGCGTCCCCGCGGAGGTCCGGACCGACACCTATCGCTCCCTGGTCGAGCTGCTGGAGGAGGCCTTCCGCAAGCATGCCACGCGCGATGCGGCCGTCTGCATGGAGCAGCGCCTGACGTTCCGGCAGATCGATGAGCTGTCGCAGGCGCTGGGCGCCTGGCTGCAGGCCAAGGGGCTGGTGCGCGGCGCCCGCGTCGCGATCATGATGCCCAATGTGCTGCAGTACATGGTGGCGATTGCCGCCATCCTGCGCGCCGGCTACACCGTGGTGAACGTCAACCCGCTCTATACCCCGCGCGAGCTGGAACACCAGCTGAAGGACTCGGGCGCGCAGGCCATCATCGTGCTGGAGAACTTCGCGGTCACGCTGGAAGAGGTGATCGCCCGCACCGAGGTGAAGCATGTGGTGCTGACGGCCCTGGGCGACCTGCTGAGCTGGTGGAAAGGCCCGATGGTCAACTTCGCGGTACGCCATGTGAAGAAGATGGTGCCCGAGTTCCGCCTGCCCACCGATCGCGGCCATACCGTCACGCGCTTCAACCGCGCGCTGGAGGAAGGCGGGCCCTTGCAGCTGAAGCGCGTCGAGATCGGCCCGGACGACGTGGCCTTTCTGCAGTACACCGGCGGCACCACCGGCGTGTCCAAGGGGGCCACCCTGCTGCACCGCAATGTGGTGTCCAACATCCTGCAGAGCGAGGCCTGGTTCGCGCCGATGCTGGCCAAGGTGGGCAACAAGCAGATGACCACGGTCTGTGCGCTGCCGCTGTATCACATCTTCGCGCTGACGGCCTGCTACATGCTGGGCGCGCGCCTGGGGATGATGAATCTGCTGATCACCAATCCGCGCGATATCCCCGGTTTCATTGCGACCCTGCAGAACTACCGGGTCAATATGTTCCCGGCGGTCAACACCCTGTTCAATGCGCTGGCCAACGACCCCGCCTTCGCGCGCCTGGACTTCAGCGAGCTGGTGATCTCCAACGGCGGCGGCATGGCCGTGCAGCAGGCCACCGCCGAGAAGTGGCTGAAGATCACCGGCTGTCCGGTGGTGGAAGGCTACGGCCTGTCCGAGACCGCCCCGGTGGCCACCATCAATCGCCTCGATCTGAATGACTTCAATGGCTCGATCGGGCTGCCCGTGCCCAGTACCGAGGTCGCCATCCGCGATGACAACGGCCAGGACATGCCCTCCGGCGAGCGCGGCGAGATCTGCATCCGGGGTCCGCAGGTGATGGCCGGCTACTGGAATCGCCCCGACGAAACCGCCAACGTGATGTACCCGGACGGCTACTTCAAGACCGGCGACATCGGCGTGATGGACGAAGGCGGCTTCATCCGCATCGTCGACCGCAAGAAAGACATGATTCTGGTCTCGGGTTTCAACGTCTACCCGACCGAGATCGAGCAGGTGGTGAATATGCACCCCGGCGTGCTGGAGTGTGCGGCCGTCGGCATCCCAGACGCCCGTTCCGGCGAGACGGTGAAGCTCTATGTGGTCAAGCAAGACCCGGCCCTGGCGGAGGAAGACCTGAGCGCCTTCTGCAGCGAGCAGCTGACCGCCTACAAGCGGCCCAAGTACATCGAGTTCCGAGACGAATTGCCCAAGAGCAATGTGGGCAAGATCCTACGGCGCGAACTGCGCACCGCGGCCTGACGGTGAACGTCCCCGGGCTGAGGGTCTTAGAACGCGGCTGGCTCTCTTCCAACAACATCCTGCTGGGCGGAGATCCACGCGGCGCGGTACTGATCGACACCGGCTATTGCACGCATGCCCAGCAGACCGCCGGGCTGCTGGAGCAAGCTTTGCTCGAGGCCCAGCGGGGCGAGGCCGTGTCGCCGCCATTGCGGCTGATCGTGAACACCCACCTGCACTCCGACCACTGCGGCGGCAATGCCCATCTGCAGCAGTTGCATCCCTGCCCGATCTGGATTCCTCCCGGCGACTTCGAAGCCGCCAAGCAATGGAACGAAGAGGCCTTGAGCTATCGATTGACGGGCCAGCAATGCCCCCGCTTCACGCCCGACGCGGCGCTGGCGCCCGGCTCCACGCTCGTCCAGGCCGGGCGCCAATGGCAGGTGCATGCAGCGCCTGGCCACGATCCGCACTCGGTCATGCTGTTCGAACCCGAGGCCCGGCTGCTGATCTCGGCCGACGCGCTATGGGAGCGCGGCTTCGGCATCGTCTTCCCGGAGATCGATGGCATCGCCGCCTTCGATGAGGTGGAGGCCAGCCTGGACCTGATCCACGCGCTGCGCCCGACCTGCGTCATCCCCGGTCACGGCCGCCCCTTCGAGGAGGTCGACTTCGCGCTGACGGAAGCCCGCTCGCGCCTCAAGTTCTTTCGTGAACGCCCGGATCGACATGCTCGCCACGCCGCCAAGGCGCTGATCATGTTCCACCTGCTCGAAGTGCAGCGGCAGTCTAGGCAAGAGTTGCTGGAGTGGCTGGCGCGTACGCCCGTCCACGCCCGGATGTGGGAACGCTATTTTGCGTGGCAGGATCTACGGGCTTGGAGCGAAGAATTGCTATTGGAATTGGAGCGCGGCAAAGCGATCGGCATCCAGAACGGGGAAATCATTGCCCGTTAAATAGCATTTCGCCCGCTGCAAAAGCAAAACCCCCGCCACATTGCTGAGGCGGGGGTTCTGGGGGTAAATAGCCTGACG
>NZ_JBWKPM010000043.1:0-30519 GCF_059418245.1 Roseateles sp. GW821-FHT09B06
GACAAGACCATGATGGTGTTCGGCGACGCGAAGAAGGTCGTCGAGGACATGCTCAAGGCGGTCGAATAATCCTCTGAGGCGACCGGACCGGCGCGCGAGCTCAGGCTGCGCCGGCGCGCAGCACGCAATGGGTGCCGGCGCTCATGTTCATCGTCGGCACGCATTGGTTGCAATGGGTGCAGGGGCTGCGGTAGCCGGGGTCGCGGCGCAGCCGCTCGGGCATCCGCGCGTCGTAGAGCAGGGCCCGGCCGACGCAGACGAGGTCGAAGCCGTCGCGCATCAGCAGCTCGACATCGTCGGCCGAGGTCACGCCGCCCAGATAGGCCAAGGGCACGGACACGGCGTCGCGCACGCGCAGGGCCTGCTCGCGAAAATACAGGGGCTCGAAGGGCAGTTCGGGGAAGCTGGCCTTGCCGCCGGCCTGCATGGCCAGCCGCATCAGCGGGTTCCTCTCGGTCGCGATCAGGCCGGGCAGGGGGCTGGCGCCGCGAAACAGATGCATCGGCGTGCGCGTCACGAGGCCGCCGCTCATCACGATCGCGTCGATGCCGCCGGCCTCGAGCAGACGCGCACAGCGCACCGCGTCTTCGATCTGCAGCCCACCGTCGAGGCCGTCGGTGAGGTTGATCTTGGCCAGCAGCGGCACCTCGCCGCCGACCGCCTCGCGCACGGCGGCCAGCACCTGCAGCGGGAAGCGCATGCGGTTTTCCAGGCTGCCGCCATAGGCGTCGCTGCGGCGGTTGATGGCCGGGCTGATGAACTGGCTCAGCAGATAGCCATGCCCCATATGGATCTCGAAGGCGTCGAAGCCGGCCGCGCGCAGCAGGCGCGCGGCGCGGGCATAGTCGGCCGCCGTGCGCGCCATGTCGGCCTGGTTCATCGCGCCCTTGAACGGCAGGCCGGACAACAGGCCGTACTCGTTGATGCCGCCGCTGGGGCCGAGCGGCCGGCGCTGGTTCACCGGCCTGGCGCGCGAGAAGCCGCCGCAATGGGCCAGTTGCCCGGAGACCAGGCCGCCCTCGGCATGCACGCCGGCGGCGAGCGCGGCGAGCGCCGGCAGGCCGGCCTCGTGCACATGCATCTGGTCCTCGAAGGTGCGGGCATCGGGCGAGACGCCGCAGTAGGCCACGGTCGTCAGCGCGGTACCGCCGGCCGCGACCGCGCGGTGGAAGCGTGCCAGCTCCGCGCCCGGCAGCCCGCCGGGCGTGCGGCCCTCGAAGGTGGCGGTCTTGACGAAGCGGTTGCGCAGCGTCCGAGCGGCCGGCCGGGTCGGTTCGAAGGCGCGGGTCAACAGTCCTGGAGGCGTCATGGTGGAGCGGAGCTTGGGGGAGGGGATCCGGGCGGGCGGCCGCTGGATGTATGTAATAAGAAGGGGCGCACGCGGCGCCCCTTGTTCCTGCACGGCAGCGTCGGCCGGGGGCTTACTTGCCTTCCGAGCGCGCGTACTCGGGGGTGAACATCTCGGCCGTCAGGCCGCCCGCGCCGTTGTAGAGCGGCTGCTTCTGCTGCTCGTTGATCAGCCGGTCGGCCATATAGGCGCCGGAGATCAGGTCGTGGTAGAGCGTCACGCGCGCGCCCACGACCTCGGCGTCGTAGAGATAGGTCGTGCCGACCAGATTGACGCGCCACAGCTGGCCATGGGCATCGTAGTTGTCCGCCATCACCGGCTGCCAGGTGTCCTCGTCGAGATAGAGCACGCGCTTCGCATACTGATGCCGGAAGCCCTGCTTCAAGCTCGCCTCGACCACCCATACCCGGTGCATCTCGAAGCGCAGGTACTCCGGGTTCAGATGGTTGGGCTTGAGCAGCTCGGCGTACTTGAGCTTGCTGTCGTCGAGCCGGTAGTTGTTGTAGGGAATCAGCATCTCGCGCTTGCCGGCCAGCTTCCAGTCGTAGCGCTCGGGCGAGCCGTTGAAGAGCCGGTCGTCGTCGATGGTGCGGAAGCCGCCGGGGCCGAAGGGCATGTCGAAGCCGAAGGCCGGCAACTGCCGCACGCGGCGGGTGCCCGGGCTGTACTGCCAGGCCTGGCGCGGGCCGGTCTTGAAGTTGTAGGTATCGGTGCTGACGATGACCTCGCCCTTGTTGCGCTCGGGCAGCAGCGTCGTGACGTTGGCGCGCGCCGAGACCCCTTCGGTCTCCTTGGACGCCTTCGGATCGGCGGCCGGGTTCAGGATCAGGTAGAAGTTGCGGCCCCACGCGATGTTGCCGTTGGGGTAGACCACGGCCTGGTCATAGGTGGCCTTTTCCTGCGACACGCGCGGCGGGTAGGTGAGGTTGAGCAGCAGCTCGTCGCCCGACTTCGGGATCGGGAAGGGCACGCCGCCGCGCACGCCCTTGACGCCGAAGGCGCCGTCGACCGTCTCGGCCGTCGTCGCGTTCTCCCTGGTGCGGGCGCAGACCCAGTCGGCCCCCCGGAAGTCGCGATGGCTCGGGTAGACCTGGAGATTGAAGCTCTGGGGGTATTTCTGCAGCAGGGCCTTCGCGCCGTCGGAGAGCTTGCCCGCGTGCTGCGCCATGTTCTGGGCGTTCACGACATACAGCGGCTTCTCGCCGGCATAGGGGTCGGCATAGCCGCTGCCCGGGCCCTTGAAATCCACATGTGGCGGCTTGCCCAGCCACTTGCCGGTCCACTCGGGCACGCTGCCGTCCTTGCTGGCGGCCTTCTCGGCGCCGGTGCAGGTCAGATCCTTGCCGAGGCGTTCGGCTTCGGCGGCCGGCACCTTGGCCCAGGCCGCGTGCGCAGCCAGCGCGAGCAGCGCGGCCGTCGGCCATGCGAGGCGATGCGTAGTCTTGATCATTTGTCTCTCTCCAGCGAACGGGTTCAGAAGCTGTACTTGACGTTGAAGGCAAGGTAGTCGCGGTCGGCCAGCGGACGGTCGACCGGGTTGGCCTTGCCGAGGAAGGCGGCATAGCTGAAGGCCAACTCCAGATTGCCGAGGTACTTGAAGTTGGCGCCGAGGCTCAGGCGCTTGTCTCCCTTGCCGACCAGGCTGCCGAAGGCGCCGGCCACGGCGGGGCGGCCGCTGAGGATCTGGGCATAGCTCAGGGGCACGTCGAGGTCCCAGCCGTCGAAGACGTTGGGGTAGCTTGGCGTCACCGACAGCTGCAGCGCCGACGCGTTGCGGGTGTTGCTCAGCCGGCTCGTGCCGATGCCGAAGACGCTGGCCGAGCGCACCTTGTTGATATGCAGATAGGCGAGCTCGCCGACGAAGGTGGTGCTGCCCTTCACGAGTGCGTTGGGCGAGGCGATGTAGAGGAAATTGATCTGGGCCTGGGTGGCGTCGGCCCGGGTGGCAACCGGCCCGGCCACGCTGTCGACCAGCACGGGCACGCGCTGCTTGTGGCTGATCTCGCCGGCAATGCTGGCGTCGCCAAGGCGGGTCGCGATGCTGGCGCCGGTCAGCTTGATGCCGTCCAGGTACTGGGTGTTGTAGCCGACCGGCAGCGGCATGCCGCTGGAGAAGTCGTAGCTGGTCACGACGCTGGGGGTCTTGTCGTGGTAGCGCAGATGGTAGAGGCCCACCTCGGTATCCTGGCCCAGGAAGGCGCGCGCGCCAAGACCCCATTGGCCCTGATCGCTCGGCCTGAGGGCCGGGCCGGCGGGGATGTTGAAGCCCGGCGCCGCGATGATGTACTGGGCGCCCGGGCCGACGACATCGGCGTAGGACATGAAGCTGCCCGGCGGCGTCAGTTCGGTCGGCTTGTACTGGAACTGGTAGTAGCCCAGCAGCGTCAGGGTCGGATTGAGCTTCCACTGGCCGGAGAACTGCTGCACCGGCAGCAGGATGTCCTTGACCTCGATGCCGGGCAGCGAGGCCTTGGTCGCATCGGCGGGCGACTGGGCGCCGGCGATATTGGGGAAAAACAGGCTCTCGCCCCATTGCACGACCTGGCTGCCCAGGCGCAGGCTCAGGCGCTGCTGCTCGCCGAAGTCGAAGTTGCCATAGGCATAGGCGTCGAGAAAGCGTGCCCGGCCACCCATCCGGCTGCGGGCCTCGCGGGTGAACTGCTGGTGGTCGCCGGCCTTGTTGATCGTGGCCGGCGAATCGTTGTCGTTGCTGCGGCGGTAGACGTCGTCGTAGAAGCCGGTGACGCGGGTGAAGAAGCCGATGTCGCCGCGCTTGATGTTGAGCTCGCCGAGCGCGCTCAGGCGGTTGCTCGTCAGATGGCCCTTCCTGAAGTTGCGGTCGCCGTCGTCCGCATTGGCCGTCGACGGCACGCCGAAGGCGGTCAGCGGGCCGTTGATGAGCGCCGGGTCCGGGTCTTTGGCGCGCACCTGCAGGCCGTAGTTCAGCGTCAGCGTGTAGTCGATGCTGATGTCGCCGCCGAGCTTGGCGCCGCCGGACTTGGGCTTGGCGACGTCCATCTGGGTCGCGTCCGCGGCGCCGGCGTCCTGGCCGGCGGCCCAGGCCGGCAAGGCCAGCAGGCTCACCGCGGCGGCCAGAATCGTGCGTTGGCTGCCCGGCACCTTTGCCCGCATACGCGGCGAGAGCTCCTTCAGGGTCATGGTTGGTCCTTGGTTGTGATGAGGGAGTGATTGCGCGAGAGGATTCTTTGGTTCGGGCGGGAGTGCGGCATCGACTGAACGGACTAGAGCGGGGCCCGCATCGGCTCGGGGTCTACCCTTGCTCGGCGGCCCAGAGATCGGGCAGGCCGGGATCGGTCGTCGCGATGAACTTCTGCAGCAGGGTCTTGAGCACGGCGCCGTCGCCATAGCCGATGCGGCCGAGGGCATCGGACTCCATCGCCTTCGCCGCGGCGAGCAGTTGCAGCGAACGGCGCCGGCCGGCGTTGGCGAGGTGGTAGAGCGGGTCGCCGTCGCTGCCGCGGCGCTCCAGCCAGCCGGCGTCGGCGAGGCCGTCGAGCAGCGCCTGGCTGCCCAGGTCCAGCGTGTAGGCGATCGCGGCGTCGACCTGCCGCGCGCTGACGCCGTCCTTCACGGTGAGCGCGGCCAGCACATACCACTGTTCGTCGGACAGGCCCTGCGCCCGCACCTTCTCGCGCAGGCCCTGATAGAACTGGAAATGGGCGCGGCCCAGCAGGTAGCCGAGGAAGTCGTCGGCGAAGCTGCCGGCCAGGCGCGCGCTGCGGGCCGGTGGCAACGAGGGGTCCTTCTGCATCGCCAGCGCATAGCGGCCGGCATGGAAGACCAGCGGCGGCCGCTCGCTGCGGTCGAAGGCGATGACCTCGCCGACGAAGATGATGTGGTCGCCGCCCTCGTAGCGAAACAAGGTCTTGCACTGGAAGCGCGCGGCGCAATCCTGCAGCAGCGGCAGGCCATGTTCGTTGGCGTCGAGTTCGAGCGCCGCGAACTTGTCCGCCCCGGCCTTGGCGAAGCGGTTCGACAGCGGCTCCTGATCGGCCGACAGCACATGCACCGCCCAATGCTCGCTGGCCACGAAGGCCGGCAGGCTGAGCGACTTCTTGGCCAGGCTCCACAGCACCATCGGTGGGTCCAGCGAGACCGAATTGAAGCTGTTGGCCGTCAGGCCCACCGGCGTGCCGTCGGGCGCGCGCGCGGTGATGACGGTGACGCCGGTGGCGAAGGAGCCCAGCGCGGTGCGGAATTCCTTGGGGTCGAGGGCGGGGCGGGAAGACATGGTGCGGGGCTCCGGCAGTGCGCGTTCAGCATGGCATCGACCCCGCCCCGCGCCATCGTCCTCGCGGACTATCCCCGGCCTCAACCCGGCCTTAACCCGGCCTTAACCCGGCCTTAACCCGAACGGACGATGCCGGAGCCCTCGGCCGCTAGACAGAATCGCCTACAGAAAGCGCTTGCTGCCTCCGGCGGCGCGCAGGCATCAGCAAGGAATTCACTATGCCGCTCGATCCTCAGGCCCAGGCCATCGCCGACGGCCTTGCCCGGTTCTTCGCCCCGGACTTCTCGGTGCTGACCGCGGCCGACTACCGCGCCATGCTGGCGGCCGTCCCCGCACCGCAGAGCCTAGACGACCCGCTGGCCGGTGTCGAGGAGGGCAGCCTGCAGGGGGCGAACGGCCCGCTGGCGATGCGCATCTACCGTCCGCTGACCGGCGGTCCGGCACCGCTGACGGTGTTCTTCCACGGCGGCGGCTTCATCAGCGGCGGGCTCGACACGCACGACAACCTCTGCCGCGGCCTGGCCGCGCGCGCCGCGACGCTGGTGGTGTCGGTGGCCTACCGGCTGGCGCCCGAGCATCCCTTCCCGGCCGCGGCCGAGGACGCCGTGGCGGCGCTGCAGTGGTTGCGCGCGCATGGCGAGGCGCTGGGCGCCGACATGTCGCGCATCGCCGTGGCGGGCGACAGCGCGGGCGGCAACCTGGCCGCGGTGGCGGCGCAGCAACTGCGGCTGCCCGAGATCCGCCACCAGCTGCTGTTCTATCCGGTGACCGACAGCGCCTGCGACACCGCCTCGCACCGGACGCTGGCCAAGGCGCCGCTGTTGAGCTCGGAAATGATGCGCTGGTTCTGGCGCCATTACCTGCCGGATGCGCAGGCCGGCCTCGACCCGCGCGCGTCGCCGCTGCGGCAGACGGGGCTGCGCGGCCTGCCCCCGGCCACCGTGATCTGCGCCGAATACGACCCGCTGCGCGACGAGGGCGAGGCCTATGCTCTGGCACTGGCGCAGGCCGGCGTGGCGGTGACGCTGCGACGCTGGCCCGGCGTGTTCCACGGCTTCGCCAGCCTGCTGGTGCCGCTGGATGCGGCGCGCGAGGCGCTGGACTTCGCGGCCGCGAATCTGCGCCAGGCATTCGGAAACGAAACCTATCAACCCTCTGAAGCGGGAGCGACACCATGAACGAGATGAACGGCAAGGTGGCCCTGATCACCGGTGCGGCCACCGGCATCGGCCGCGCGGCGGCCGAATTGTTTGCCCGTGAAGGCGCCAGGCTCGTGCTGGCCGACTACAACGCCCCGCAGGGCGAGCAGCTGGCCGCGCAGCTGCGCGCGGCCGGCGGCGAGGCGGTCTTCGTCGAAACCAATGTCGCGAAGGCCGAGGACTGCGAACGCGCGGTGCAGGTCGCGGTCGAGAAGTTCGGCCGTCTCGACGCCGCCTTCAACAACGCCGGCATCAGCGACGGCCCGCTGCCGCCGGGGCTGATCGACTATCCGCTCGAACTCTGGGACCGCATCATCGCCGTCAACCTGTCCGGCGTCTTCTACTGCATGCGCTACGAGATCCGCGCGATGCTGGCGAGCGGCGGCGGTGCCATCGTCAACACCTCGTCGCTGGCCGGCCAGATCGCCTTCGGCGGCATTCCGGGCTATGTGGCGAGCAAGCATGGCGTCGTCGGGCTGACGAAGACGGCGGCCGTCGAGTACGGCGCCCAGGGCATCCGCTGCAATGCGGTGGCGCCGGGCTTCATCAACACGCCGATGACCCAGCAGGTCTTCGCCGCCCAGCAGTTCCAGGCCGCGATGCCGATGGCCGTGCCCCAGGGCCGCGTGGCCGAGCCGGGCGAGGTGGCCGAGGCCGCGCTGTGGCTGTGCAGTGCGCGCTCGTCCTATGTCAACGGCGCCTTCCTGGCGGTGGACGGCGGCTTCCTGTCGCAGTGAGTCTCGCCGCGCCTATCCCAGCCACCAAGCCACCAAGCCCTTGAGACGGCGGAACCCCTGCAAGGCACCGTCTGGTGCCGGCTCGATGAGGATCTGAAACAACCATGTATAAGCTGGTCGGATTGGCTGTCTCGGTGCTGGTTGCACTGGCCGCCTGGTTTTCCTTCTCGCCCCGGCCGAAGCCGGAGTTCCCGGCCACGCAGGTCTCGGCGCAGCGCCTGCTGATCAACGGGGTGGCCCTGGCCGGATCGAGCGTGCTCGCGGTCGGCGAGCAGGGGCACATCCTGAAGTCGGACAACGGCGGTGCGGACTGGCGCGAGGTCTCCATCGGGAAGCAGCGCGGCTCCACCCTGACGGCCCTGCACTTCATCGACGCCACGACCGGCATCGCCGTCGGCCACGATGGCTGGATCCTGCACAGCAGGGACGGCGGTACCCGCTGGGAGGAGGCGGCCTTCGACGGCGAGCGCTCCGAGCCGCTGCTCGGCGTTGGCGGCGGCGGTCGCGGCGGCCCGCTGATTGCCGTGGGTGCCTTCGGGCGCCTGCTGCGTTCCGCGGACCGCGGCGCGAGCTGGAGCCAGGTCGCGATGCCGCAGGCCGACGAGCGCCACCTCAACGCGGTCGCCGCGGCCGGCGAGCGCGTGCTGGTGGCGGGCGAGGCCGGCACGCTGCTGCGCTCGTCCGATGGCGGCGCCACCTGGATCAAACTGCCCGAGATCTACAACGGCTCCTATTTCGGCGTCATCAGCCTGACGCCGGACGAGTGGATCGTCTACGGCATGCGCGGCCGGCTGTTCCGCACGCGCGACTTCGGCGCGAGCTGGGAGCGCGTCGCGCTGCCGCTGGAGGCGACGCTGTTCGGCGGCGCGCTCGCGCCCGATGGCCGCATCGTGCTGGTCGGCGCGGGCGGCGTGATCCTCGCCTCCGAGGACCGCGGCGCGCACTTCCGCATCGTCAAGGCGGGCGGGCGCCTCAGCCTCGATGCGGCCGCCTTCGCCGGCGACGGCCGGCTCATCGTCGGCGGCGAGAGCGGCGTCCGCACGGAAACGCTGGGCGCCCCGCAGGCCGGTGCCGCACCCGGGAATTGAAGAGAAAGCCCCATGCAAACCAAGATCGCCCGATTCGTCGACCGCTGCGCCGACCTGCTGATCGCCAACCGCCGCCTGCTGCTGGTGCTCTTCCTGGGTCTGACCCTGGCCCTCGGCTACACCGCGACGCGGCTGCGCCTGGACCCGGGTTTCACGAAGATGATCCCGGTCAACCACCCCTACATGAGGACCTTCATCGAGTACGCCAACACCTTCACCGGTGCCAACCGCGTGCTCGTGAACGTGCGCTGGAAGGGCGAGGGCGACATCTACAACAAGGACTTCCTCGACGCGCTGCGCAAGGCCACCGACGAGGTCTTCTTCATCCCCGGCGTGTCGCGCAGCCGCGTGCAATCGCTGTTCACGCCCAATGTGCGCTACATCGAGGTGACCGAGCAGGGCTTCATCGGCGACTCGGTCGTGCCGGCGAAGTTCGACGGTTCCCAGGAGGCGCTGGACACGGTGCGCAGCAATGTGCAGCGCTCGGGCCAGATCGGCGACCTGGTGGCCAACGACCTGAAGGGCGCGATGGTGCGGGCCGACCTGCTCGACGTCGATCCGCAGACCGGCAAGCCGCTGGACTATGCCGAGCTCTCCGCCAAGCTCGAAGCGGTGCGCGCCAGGCTTGCGAGCGACAAGGTCGAGGTCAACGTGATCGGCTTCGCCAAGGTCGTCGGCGACGTCATCGAGGGCCTGGGCACCGTGATCGCCTTCTTCGCGATCGCCTTCCTGATCACGGCGGCGCTGCTGTACTGGTATTCGCGCTCGGCCAAGCTCACCGTCGTCGCGCTGCTCGTCGCGCTGCTGCCGGTGGTGTGGCTGCTCGGGCTGCTGCCGCTGCTGGGCCTGGGCATCGACCCGATGTCGGTGCTGGTGCCCTTCCTGATCTTCTCGATCGGCGTCTCGCACGCCGTGCAGATGACGAATGCCTGGAAGCAGGACAAGCTGGCCGGCGCGAGCTCCGTCGACGCCTCGCACGCGGCCTTCCGCAAGCTCTTCGTCCCCGGGGCCGTCGCGCTGCTGACCAATGCGCTGGGCTTCGCCGTCATCATGCACATCGACATCCCCATCGTGCACGAGCTCGGCATCACCGCCTGCCTGGGCGTGCTGCTGATGATCGTCACGAACAAGATGATGCTGCCCATCGTGCTGTCGCACCTGAGGCTGGAGCCGGCGGCGTCGCGGGCCGGCGGCTTCGACGAGACGACCCGCCACCCGCTGTGGTGGGCCGTGTCGGCCTGCGCCGAGCGCCGCGTCGCGCTCGCCGTCTTCGCGGTGTCGCTGGCCCTGCTCGCGGTGGGCAGCATCGAGTCGCGCCGGCTCAAGACCGGCGACATCGGCAGCGGTGCGCCCGAGCTGCGCGAGACCTCGCGCTACAACCGCGACAACGCGCAGATCGGCCGCAGCTACAACGTCGGCGTCGACGTGCTGAGCGTCATCGTCGAGGCCAAGGACTTCGAGGGCGATGCCTGCCTGCGCTACCCGGTGATGAACGCCATCGAGCGCTTCGAGCTGTACATGCGCGGCGTGGCCGGCGTGCACTCGGTGGTCAGCGTGACGACGGGCGCGCGCGTGGCCATCGCGGCCAACAACGAGGGCAGCCCGCGCTGGGAGGCGCTGCAGCGCAGCGCGCAGGCCCTGAGCCAGGGCGCGGCCGGCTTCAACCCCGACGACGGACTCAACACCGACGGCTGCAAGGCCATCCAGGTGCTGGTGTTCACGAAGAACCACGAGGGCACGACCATCGCCCATATCGTGCAGGAGATCCGCCGCTGGGTGGATGCCAACCCGACCGAGGGCGTCGGCTTCCGGCTGGCCGGTGGCAACGTCGGCGTGATGGCGGCCACCAACGAGGCCGTGGAGCATGCCGAGGTGACGATGCTGGTGTCCATCTTCGGCGCCATCGCGCTGCTGTGCCTCGTCACCTTCCGCTCCTGGACGGCGGCGCTGTGCATCATCGTGCCGCTGGCCATCGTGTCCATCCTGTGCAATGCGGTGATGGCCGCGCTGGGCATCGGGCTCAAGGTGGCGACGCTGCCGGTGGTCGCGCTCGGCGTCGGCGTCGGCGTGGACTACGGCATCTACCTGTTCGAGCGCATCCAGCACCATATGCACGAGGACGGCGAGGACTTCCGCACCGCCTTCTACCGCGCGATGTGCGAGCGCGGCACGGCGGCCGTCTTCACGGCGCTGACGATGTCGATCGGCGTCGCGACCTGGGCCTTCTCGGCGCTCAAGTTCCAGGCCGACATGGGGCTGCTGCTGGCCTTCATGTTCCTGGTCAATATGTTCGGCGCGATCCTGCTGCTGCCGGCGCTGGGCGCCTGGTTCAACAAGGCCAGGGCCGGCTGACGCCGGCCCACGGGCCCCGGGGCCGCAACTCAGCCCAGCTGCACGACGCTGTTGAGCACCAGCCGCACCAGCTCGGTCTGACGCGTCACGCCCATCTTCGAGAAGATCGACCGGAGATGGGCGCGCGCCGTGTTGCGGCGGATGTTGAGCTGCTCGGAGGCCTCGTCGAGCGTCAGCCCGTTGGCCAGCAGCATCGCGAGCGAGGCCTCCGCATGGGTCAGCTCGAACAGGCGGCGGATCACGTCGATCGAACGTGTCGCCTGGCGCTCGGGGTCGCGCAGGAAGATCGCGACCTTGGGGCGGTGCCATGCGTCCGACCACTCGCTCGCGGGGATCACGCGCACCAGCACGCTGAGCTTGCCGCGCCCCGAGGGGCGCGTGATCGAGACGGCCTCGACGACGCTCGGCTCCTTGGGCAGGCTGCCCGACAGCGCTGCGGTGGTGAGCCGCTGCAGCAGCGCGTTCTCCTCGCCGTAGTCCGCCTTCAACGCGCCGCCGATCAGCCGGATGCCGTCCTTCTCGTCGAGAATGACCTGGGCTTCGCTGTTGATCGACAGCAGCTGCCCCCGCTCATCCAGGGTCACCGTGCCGACCTGCATGCGCTCGACGGTGCCGACCAGCATGCGCCGCTCGATGTCGATCTGCTCCATGTGGGTGCACAGCAGCACCGATTGCTTCAGGTGCGGCAGGATCAGCTGGCACAGCGCCTTCTCGCGCGGACCGAAGGGCGGCTGCCCATGCGCGCGCGTCGCGCGCAGGCGGCAGTCCTCGCCCTCCTGCGAGGGCGACAGGTTCAGGCCGAGCACATGCTGGATGTCCAGCGGCTTCAGGTATTCGCGGTAGATCACGCTGTCCAGCCAGGAGCGCTCGCCGAGGACCTCGGCCGCCACGACGACCTTGTCGTGCGGCAGCGTCACAAAGGGGTCGAACTCGTAGAAGCGCGAGTTGTAGAGGTCGATGCTGCGCGTCTCGGACGCGCCGGCGACGACCATCACGCTGGGGCGCTCGGGTGCCGCAGGCCTGAGGATCAGCGTCGTGAAGGACGCGTCCAGATGGCTTTTCAGCTCCTCCAGGAAGTCCTTCCAGGGCGGCGACTCGAGCGGGCCGTGGTAAATGCTCGCCACGAGACGGTTGAACCCGTCCAGGGACACGACTTCGGCATCGGGATCGGGTACGGCAGAGCTCATGGTCAACGAGGCAAAGAGGGCAGGAGAAGACGGCCCGCTGCCTGCCGAGCCACGCCCCATGATAAGGCGGCCTTGCACATTTGCGGGGCGGGATTGCCCGCCGTTGCAGCCTGCTAGTCCATGCGGACGATGAGCGCCGATCGGCGGCTGCCGAGAATGCCCCGGAGGCCGGCGTGCGGCGCCTGCAGGGGGTTTCGATGGACTTGGACTACACCGAAGGACAGCGTGCGCTGCGCGGGGAAATACGCGAATGGTTGGCCGCCCATCTGCCGCGCCAGCCGCTGGCGAGCTACGACACCCAGGAGGGCTTCGCGCAGCACCGCGCCTGGGAGCGCACGCTGCACGCCGGCCGCTGGAGCTGTCCGACCTGGCCGCGCGAACTCGGCGGCCGGGGCTGCGACCTGATCGACTGGCTGATCTTCGAGGAAGAGTACTGGGCCGCGGGCTCACCCGGCCGCGTCAACCAGAACGGCGTGGTCGCGCTGGGCCCGGTGCTGATGGAATTCGGCAGCGCGGAGCAGCAGCGCCGCTTCCTGCCCCGCATCGCCTCGGGCGACGAGATCTGGGCGCAGGGATGGTCCGAGCCCGGCGCCGGCTCCGACATGGCGGCGATACGCTGCACGGCCGAGCGCGACGGTGACGGCTATGTGCTCAACGGGCGCAAGAGCTGGGTCGCGCGCGCGGCCTGGGCCGACTGGCTGTTCGGACTGTTCCGCACCGAGATCGGCTCGCAGCGCCATTTCGGCCTGAGCGTGATGCTGGTGCCGCTGGATGCGCCGGGGGTCAGCGTGCGTCCGATCCGCCAGCTCAACGGGCTGACGGGCATGGCCGACGTGATCTTCGACCAGGTCCGCGTGCCGGTCGCCCAGCGCCTCGGCGCCGAAGGGGCGGGCTGGCATGTCTCGAATTCGATCTCGGGCCTGGAGCGCGGGCTGATGCTGCGCGCCCCGGCGCGCTTCCAGGAGACGGCGCGCGCGCTGGTCGAGCTGTACCGGCGCCATGGCGACGGGGGCGATCCGGCGCTGGGCGATGCGGTCGTCGAATGCTGGATGCAGGCCCGCGCCTACGCGCTCACCACCTACCGCAGCGCCAGCCGGCTGATGAAGGGCGTGCCGATCGGCGCCGACGCCAGCGCCAACAAGATCTTCTGGTCCGAACTCGACCTGCGCATGCACGAGACCGGGCTGCGCATTCTCGGCGAGCGCGCCGAGCTCCTGCCCGCGGCGCCCGATGCCGGCGATGTCGGCGCCTGGCTGGACGGCTTCCTGTTCGCCCAGGCCGGTCCGATCTATGCCGGCACCAACGAGATCCAGCGCGACATCGTTGCCGAGCGACTGCTCGGCATGCCGCGGTGAAAAGGAGGGAGCGATGGATTTCACCTTCAGCGAAGCACAGCTCGCCGCGCGGCGCGAGGTTCGTCGCGTGCTGATGACCGAGGTGTCGCCGGAGCGCCTGCGCGAGCTCTGGGACAGCGAGGGCGGCCTCGCGGGCGGGCTCTGGCCCCTGCTGACCCGGCTCGGCCTGACGGCGCTGTCGGTGCCCAAGGCCCATGGCGGTCACGGCGGCGGCGATCTCGACTGGGTGCTGATGGCGCAGGAGGCCGGCTACTACGCCTTGCCCGTTTCGCTGCTGGATACGGCATGGATCGGCGTCGCGCTGCTGGCGTCCCTGCCCGACAGCGCGCCGGCCCGGCATTGGCTGCCGCGCATCGCGTGCGGGCAGGCGCGGCTGGCGCTCGGCCCCCCGGGGCAGCCCCTGGTCGTCGAGGCCGAGGGGGCCGACCTGCTGCTGCTGCACCACCGCGGCGAGCTGCATGCGCTGCCCGGCGACCGGGCGCGCCTGAGCCGCAACCCCGGCGTCGATCCGACGCGGCGGCTCTATCGTGTCGACTGGCAGCCCGGCGCCGCCACCCGGGTGGCCGCTGCCGATGTCGCCGGCCCGCTGTGGGCGAGCGCGCTCGATCGCGGCGCGCTCGCCGTCGCGGCCCAATGCTCGGGCCTGGCGATGCGCATGCTCGACCTGGCCATCGACCACGCCGCACAGCGCCGGCAGTTCGGCCGCCCCGTCGGTGCGTTCCAGGCCATCAAGCACCAGCTGGCCGATGTCGCGGTGCAGATCGAGTTCGGCAAGCCGGTGATGTTTCACGCCGCCCATGCGCTCCAGCATGGGGATCCGCGGACGGCGCTCCATGTCTCGCATGCCCGTCTGGCGCTGGCCGATGCCGCGCGGCTGGCGGCGCGGCGCGGCCTGCAGGTGCATGGCGCGACCGGCTATACCTGGGACGGCGATCTGCAGATCTTCATGAAGCGGGCCTGGGCCCTCGACGCCGCCTGGGGCACGCGGCATTTCCACAAGGCGCGCGTCGCCGCCGCCCTGCTCGGCGAGGGCGCCGAGATCGGCGCTCGCCACACCTTCGCGGGCCCGGTGCCGCCATCCGGCCAGCCGGCCCGCGAGTCCTCTCCACAGCCATGAACTTCACCCTGACCGACGACCAGCTGATGATCCGCGACGCCGCGGAAACCTTTCTTGCCGAGACCAGCGGCAGCGCCGCCGTGCGTGCCGCGATGGCCGGCGCCGGCGGCTTCGACCCCGCGCTTTGGGCGCGCGTCGGGGCCGAGCTGGGCTGGTGCGCCACCTCGATCCCCGAGGCCCATGGCGGGCTGGGGCTGGGCATGGTCGAGCTGGCGCTGCTGTTCGAGCAGATGGGCCGCCGCCAGGCCTGCCTGCCCTTCTTCTCGACCGTGGCGCTGGCCGCCACCGCCCTGTGCGAGGCCGGCAGCGACGCGGCGCGGCAGCGCTGGCTGCCGCGCATCGCCGAGGGCGGCCTGCGCGCGACGCTGGCGCTGGCGAGCCAGGGGGTGCAATGGGATGCGCGGGCCTGCGGCGCCACCGCCACGCGCGACGCCGACGGGGGCTGGCGGCTCGACGGTCGCTTTGCCCATGTGCCCGACGGCGCGACGGCCGAGCTGCTGCTTGTTGCGGCCCGCGTCGGCGAATCCACGGCGCCCTTCGGCCTGTTCGCCGTGCCGGCCGATGCGGCCGGCCTGAGCCGCGCGCCTCTCGAGACCTGGGACGCCACGCGGCGCCTGGCCGGCATCGAGCTGGGCGCGCTGCGGCTCGACGCCGCGGCTCGCGTCGACGCGGCCGGGCTGGCGAGCGAGTCCTTCGAGCGCATCGAGGCCCTGGCGGCGCTGCTGCTCGCCGCCGAGCAGCTCGGCGGCGCCCAGCAATGCCTGGACCTCAGCCTGGCCTACACCGGCGAGCGCGTGCAGTTCGGTCAGCCGGTCGCGTCCTTCCAGGCCGTCAAGCATCGCTGCGCCGAGATGATGGTGCGCATCGAGGCAACGCGCTCGGGCGTCTATGGCGCGGCGGCGCTGGCCGATGCCGGGCCGGCGACGCGCGAGCTCGTGATGGAGGCGGGCGCCGTCAAGGCGCAGGCGAGCGAGGCCTTCTTCCACTGCGCCCAGGAGGCGATCCAGCTGCACGGCGGGGTCGGCTTCACCTGGGAATACGACCCGCATCTGTATTTCAAGCGCGCCCAGGCCGGCAGCCGCTGGCTGGGCACCCCCGAGCAATGGCGCGAGCGCGTCGCCCGCGCACTGCTCGACGCCAACGACGAACATTGATCATGCGACTGGATTTCACCCCCGAAGACGAAGCCTTCCGCGCCGAGGTGGCGCAATGGATGGGCGAGCATCTGCGCGGCCGCTATGCGGCCATCAAGGACCGCGGCGGCCCCGGCGACGACGAGGCCTATCCGGCGCTGCGCAAGGAATGGGAGCGCGAGCTCGCCGCCGCGCGCTGGACCTGCGTCGGCTGGCCCGAGGCCTGGGGCGGGCGCGGCCTGTCGATCGAGCGCCAGCTGATCTTCCACGAGGAATACGCGCGCGCCGGCGGCCCGGGGCGCATGGGCCATATCGGCGAGGGCCTGATCGGGCCGACCTTGATCGCCCTCGGCAGCGAGGCGCAGCAGCGGCGCTTCCTGCCCGGCATCGCGGCCGGCACCGAGTACTGGTGCCAGGGCTATTCGGAACCCTCGGCGGGCTCGGACCTGGCCAATGTGCAGACGCGCGCGCAGCGCGATCCGGCCGGCGAATGGATACTGCATGGGCAGAAGGTCTGGACCTCCTGGGCGCTGGAGTCGCAGTGGATCTTCGTGCTGGCGCGCAGCGAGCCGGGCTCCCGGGGCCACAAGGGGCTGAGCTTCCTGCTGGTGCCGCTGGACCAGCCCGGCATCGAGATCCGCCCGATCCGGCAGGTCACCGGCGGGGCCGAGTTCAACGAGGTGTTCTTCGACGGCGCGCGCGCCGCCGCCGAGCATATCGTCGGCCGTCCCGGCGAGGGCTGGGCCGTGGCGATGGCCTTGCTGGGCTTCGAGCGCGGCGTCTCGACGCTGGGCCAGCAGATGCATTTCACCGGCGAGCTCGAGCTGGTGGTGGCGGCCGCCAAGGCCAACGGCGCGGCGCGCGATCCGCAGCTGCGCGCGCGCATCGCCCAGGCCTGGGCCGGCCTGCGCGTGATGCGCTACAACGCGCTGCGCATGCTCTCCGGCGCGCAGGACGGCCGGCTGCGCCCGGAGGCGATGATCTACAAGTACTACTGGTCCAACTGGCACCGCGACCTGGGCAAGCTGGCGCTGGACGTGCTGGGCGTCGACGGCGACGTGCGCGATGCCGATGACCTCGCGCGCACGCGGCTGCAGCAGATGGCGCTGTACTCGCGCGCCGACACCATCTACGCGGGCACCAACGAGATCCAGCTGAACCTGATCGCCGAGCGCGCGCTGGGCATGCCCAAGGCCGCGCGGCCGGCCGCGATCTGAGGGGCGCGCGCCGCCGCGCTAAGCCGTTCGGACGATGCCGCCGCCCGGGGGTGATTGAAGAATGCCCTGGCAATCAGGAGCATTGATGAGCATGTCCAACACCCCCCCCAAGAAACTTCGCGTCATCGTGATCGGCGCCGGGATGGCAGGCCTGCTGGCCGCGATCCGGCTGCAGCAGGCCGGGCGCCACGAGGTCGTGGTCTACGAGAAGGCGGACCGCATCGGTGGCACCTGGCGCGAGAACACCTACCCGGGCCTGAACTGCGACGTGCCGGCCCATGCCTACACCTATTCCTTCGCCCCCAACCCGGAGTGGAGCAGCTTCCTCGCCCCCGGCCCGGAGATCCATCGCTACTTCGAGGACGTCACCAGCCGCTACGATGTCCGCCCGCTGCTGCGCCTCGGGCAGGAGATCAAGAGCAGCGTCTGGCGCGACGGCCGCTGGCATGTCGAGACCGTGCACGGCGTCAGGGACGAGGCCGACGTCGTGATCGCCGCGACCGGGGTGCTGCACCATCCGAACCTGCCGGAGATCGAGGGCCTGGAAAGCTTCGCCGGCGCCAAGTTCCACACCGCGCGCTGGGACCACGGCGTGCCGCTGGACGGCCAGCGCGTGGGCGTCATCGGCAGCGGCTCGACCGGGGTGCAGATCACCTCGGCGCTGGCCGGGCGCGCGCGCCGCGTCGTGCACATCCAGCGCACGCCGCAGTGGATCATGCCGATGCCCAACGAGCCCTACACCGACGAGCAGCGCGCCGCCTTCCGCAAGGACCTGAAGCTGATCGACGAGATCCGCTACAGCGACTGGTACATGAGCCGCGTGCGCCGCTTCACCGAGGCGATCACCGACCACGACTCGGAGCCGATGCACGAGATCGAGGCCATCGTGCGCGAGAACCTGGAGTCCAGCGTCAAGGACCCGGTGCTGCGCGAGAAGCTGCGCCCCAACTACCGCGCGGCCTGCAAGCGGCTGATCTATTCGCCCGACTACTACCAGAAGGTGCAGCGCCCCGACGTCGACGTGGTGCTGGGCCGCATCCAGCGCATCGAGCCGAACGGCGTGCGCATGGAGGACGGCAGCCTGCACGAGGTCGACGTGCTGGCGCTGGCCACCGGCTTCAAGGCCCACCTCTACATGCGGCCGATGGCGGTCCAGGGCCGCGGCGGCGCCGACCTGGGCAAGGTCTGGGCCAAGCACGCCACCTCCTATCTCGGCATCTCGATGCCGGACTTCCCGAACTTCTTCATGATCAACGGGCCCACCGGCCCGGTCGGCAACTTCTCGCTGATCGACATCGCCGAGCGCCAGTGGGGCTATATCGAGCAATTGCTCGCCGAGCTCGAATCCGGCCGCTGCCGCGAGCTCAACGTCAGCGCGCAGACCATGGCGGCCTACGACCGGCGGCGCGTCGAGGCGGCCAAGCGCACCATCTTCGCGACCGGCTGCAACAGCTGGTACCTCGACAAGGACGGCGTGCCCTCGACCTGGCCCTGGAGCTACGACAACTTCGCCGACGAGACGCGGGCGCCGCGCCTCGAGGAGTACGAGCAGGTGGCGTGACGAACGTCGCCGCGCAGGACCATGAACCCTTCGAGCCGGAAACACATGTCGAACCTTCCCGATCTCAGCGGGCGCGTTGCGCTCGTCACCGGCGCGAGCCGCGGCATCGGCCGCGCGATCGCGCAGCGGCTGGCGTCGGCCGGCGCCACCGTCGTGGTCAGCGCGCGCTCGACCGGCGCGCCCCTGGCCCGAAGCCGCGACAGCGCCGCCCGGCCGATCGGCGGCACGCTGGAGGAGACGGTCGCGCTGATCGAGGGCAACGGTGGGCGCGCGCGCCTGATCGCGGCCGATCTCGAGGATCCGGCCCAACGTGCCGGGCTGATCCGGCGCGCCGTTGAGGCCGGCGGCGGCTGGCTCGACATCCTCGTCAACAACGCCGGCTTCGCCGAATACGCGCGGATCGACGCGATGCAGGATGCAACCTTTGATCGCACGGTCATCCATTACCTGCGCGCGCCGTTCGAGCTGAGCCGCGCCGCGATTCCCGTGATGAAGGCGGCCGGCGCGGGCTGGATCGTCAACATCGGCTCGGTCACGGCGCAGGCGCCGGTCCGGCCCTATATCGACTATGCAAGGCAGGGCGGAGACACGCTCTACGCCGCGGTCAAGGCGGCGGCACAGCGCTTCACCCAGGGGCTGGCGGCCGAGCTGATCGACCACGGCATCGCCGTCAACGCCGTCGCGCCCTCCACGGCGATCCGCACGCCGGGCGCCGACGCATTGATCCCGGCCGACTATCCCACCGAGAACGTCGCCTACCTGGCCGAGACGGTGCTCGCCATGTGCCATCTTCCGGCCGCGCAGCGCACCGGCCAGATCGCCTATTCGATGCACTGGCCCCATCATCAAAAGCTGCGCGTGATGGACCTCGACGGTCGCACCGAACTGCCGCCGGCCGAGCCACCGGCCTGGTCGCACCCGGGCATCGTCGCATCGGGCGAATAGCGCTCCCGCGATCCTCGCCCGACCCATCAACCGTACATCGAAGGAAGCTTGCCATGAAGGTTGCAGTGATCACCGGCGCCGCCGGCGGCATCGGAGCGGGGCTGGCGCGCGAGGCCGCCAGGCGCGGCATGCGGGTCCTGCTGGCCGACCGCGACGCGCGGCGGCTGGAGGAAGTCGCGGCGGCGATCGGCGGCGCGGCGCTCGCCGTGCCCACCGACGTGACCGATCCGGCCGCACTCGAGGCGCTGGCCGAGCGCGCCTACGCCGAGCATGGCCAGGTCGATCTGCTGTTCAACAACGCCGGCGTGATGACGACCGGCCTGAGCTGGGAGATCCCGGCGCAGCAATGGCGGCAGGCCCTCGACATCAACGTCGGCGGCATCGTCAACGGCCTGCGCGCCTTCGTGCCCCGCATGGTCGCGGCGCAGCGGCCCGCCCGCATCGTCAACACCGCCTCGGTCGGCGGCTTCCTGCCGTCGCCGCTGATGGCGCCATACTCGGCCACCAAGTTCGCCGTCGTCGCGCTCACCGAGTCGCTGGCCGCCGAGCTGGCTATGCTCGAGAGCCCGGTCGCGGTGTCGCTGCTGGCGCCCGGGCCGGTGAGGTCCGACATCTTCCGTGTTGAGCCCACGGCGGCCTCGCGCGCCTTCGTCGAACAGATGACCGGCATGCTCGACGCTTACGGCCTGAGCGCCGACGAGTTCGCGCCGCGGGTGTTCGATGCGATCGACCGCGGCGAGTACTGGATCATTCCGCAGCCCGAGGCGCTGGATGCCGGCTGGCAGGCGCGCAACGAGGCCATCGCGGCGCGCCGCATCCCGAACTTCTTCCCGGCCGAGCGCTGAGGGCGCGCGGCCTCCTCGCCTCAGCCCGGCGTGATCAGGACCTTGGCCGAGGCCTGCGGATCCGCCGCCATGCGGTAGGCGGCGACGACATCGTCGAGCGCGAAGCGGTGGCTGACCAGCGCCGCGGCGTCGAAGCTGCCCGAGGCCAGCAGTTGCAGTGCCGCGCCGAACTCGTCCGGATAGCACATCGTGCCGATCAGCTCGAGTTCCTTGACCTGGAGCAGGGTGAAATCGAGGGTCAGCGGCTGCTTGTACACGCTGGCCACGGTGATGCGGGCGAGGTCGCGCACGCGCATGATCGCCTCGTGGAGCAGGCCGCCCGCGCCCGTGCTCTCGAACACCAGCCGCGTCGCCGGTGCCGGCGTGCCGAGGAAGGTCGGCACGCTGCCATGCGCTTCGGCCAGCGCCTGCCAGAGGTCCTGTCGCGCCGGATTGACGAGCAGGTCGGCGCCGAGTCGGGCCGCGATCGCGAGGCGCTTGTCGGACAGGTCGGCGACGGCGATCTTCGCGATGCCGCGCTGCTTCAGGCAGGCGACGATGCCCAGGCCGACCGCGCCCGCGCCCAGCACGAGGGCACAATCGCCGGGCGCCGCGCGCGCGCGGTTCACCGCATGCAGCGACACCGCAAGCGGTTCGACCAGCGCGGCCAGATCGGTCGGCAGCGCGTCCGGGATCTCGTGCAGGATCGGGCCGCGGCTCACGTTGCGCACGCGCACCGTCGGTGCCAGCGCGCCCTCGTCGCCGCCGACCCCGATCGACGCTCCGTTCGCCATCGGATTGACGACGACGCGCATGCCCGGCGCGTAGCGCTCGACCCCTGCGCCGACCGCGCGGATCACGCCCGCGAATTCATGCCCGAGCGGCATCGGCGCGCCGTCCGCGCGGATGCCGCCGCCCGCGTAGAAACCGAGGTCGCTGCCGCAGATGCCGCAGGCGGCCACGTCCACCAACACGTCGTCGTCGCCCATGGCGGGGAAGGGCACCTCGTCCAGGCGCAGGTCGAGCGGTCCGTGCAAGCGGGTTTGCTTCATGCGGGGCTCCCGAGCTCGTAGTCGGTCACCGCGGGGCCGCTGCCGTCCCAACTGCGGCTGCTTGCTATGCCATGCCGGAACAGGGCCTCGGTCTGCTCGTTCACCTCGATCAGTTCGAAGCGCGTTCCGGGGCTCGCCGCGCTCTCGAGATAGGCGACCTGGGTCGTCGCATTGCCGCCGCGGAAATGCAGGGCGAGCCCGCCGGCCTCGGCGCGGGCGATGTCGCGCGCGAGGTCGCGGCTCAGCCAGGCGACATGGTGCTGGCCGGCGAGCAGCCGCCCGTCCGCGCCGCGGTAGGGCGAGCAGCCGCCGTCGTCGACGACCTCGATCAGCTCGATCTGCAGGTCGCCCTGGTAGCCGAGGCCGACGTTCATACGGATCCGCGTGGGCCTGCCGAGATGATGGCCATCGAGGTCGACGTTGCGGAAGCAGGTCCAGGGGCCGATGCCGGCCTGCCGGGTCCACAGCGCCATCGCGGCATCGACGCTGTCGACGACATAGCCGATTTGCCGGATCGGGCCGAAGGGAGGTTTGAGCATCGCGGTGGGGCGTCAGGTGAGCAGGCTGCGCTCCAGCGTGCAGAAGCTGTGGCACAGCAGCGTGTCGATCATCGACTCGGGGCATTCGGGGTCGAACCAGCGGTCGATGCGGGCCCAGTGGTAGGGATGCAGCATATAGGGGCCCATCAGGCCCTCGATGCCGGCGTATTCCTGCTCCCAGACATGGGTCCAGCGCCGCGCACCGCTGGCGTGCGCCACGCGGCTGAGCTGGGCGTTGCGGATGGCCGGGATGTAGTGCGGCATCATCAGCGTCTCGGCCTCGAACTGCTCGATGAACCGCGCATCGGCCGGATGGTCCGCGCACAGCAGCAGGGCCCGGTAGACGCCGTTGGCCAGGCCCGGCTCCGCGATCCTGATGGCGCCGCCCTCGTAGGCGGCGCCGTCGACATGGGCGACCGCCGGCAGCGCCAGCATGGCCTCGATCCGCGCCCGCGCGGCGCGCCATGGCGCCTCGTCCCGGAACTGGAAATGCGCGATCAGATCGCCGCCGTTGTAGACGCCGGGCAAGGTCGGCTGCGCGAGCCGGCAGCCGTCGATGCCGCGCAGCGCCGCCGTCACGGCATCGCGCTCGGCCGCGGCGGCCGGCGCGGCGAAATGGACCAGCTGGGTCAGCTTAAACATGGTTCAACGCCTCCAGGTCCTGCTGCGCGGCCATGAAGCGGCGCGCGCGGCTGACGACCATGCGGTCCGCCTCGCGCCACCAGGCCGCGACGGCCGGGTCGCCGCGCCCCTGCATGCTCATACCCCACCAGGCCGGAGTGCCGGGAAGGGTCCAGGTGATGGTCAGCGTGTTGGATTGGTCTTCCAGCCACATCGGCGGGCTCACCAGCACGCGCTCCAGCGTCATCCCGCGGGCGCGTGCGCCCGGCGCGTAGCGTTCCATATAGGCGTCCAGGAAGGCTCGGGCCTCGCCGGGCCGGGCCACGATCTCGTCCACCGCATAGATGCTTGCGTTCGTCATGCCACCGCTCCTTCGACCTCGAGCACGATCTTGCCGCGCACCTGGCGCCGCTCCTGTCGTTCGTGCGCGCGCGCGGCCGCCCCCAGCGGCAGGATCTCCAGCGCCGGCATGCGCACCTTGCGCTGCGCCAGCAACGCCGCCAGCGCCGCCAGATGCTCGGGCAGGCGCGCGATCGCGATCATGTTGGAGACGATGCGCACACCCTGGCGCGCCGCCCGCGCGACCTGGGCCTCGCTGGCCGCCGACATCATCGTCTCGATCTCGACCCAGCTGCCGCCGGGCCTGACGATCTCGAGCGCGCGCGGCAGCAGCGTGTCCAGGCCGACGGCATCGAGCGCGAGGTCCACGCCGCCCGGCGCCCAGGCTTGCACGGCGGCGGCGACATCCCCGGCCCGGTAGTCGATCGCGAGATCGGCGCCCAGGCCCTTCACGTAGTCCGCATTGGCGGCGGAGCAGGTCACGGCCACGCGGGCGCCCAGCGCCTTCGCGATCTGGATGCCGATGCTGCCGACGCCGCCGGCGCCGCCGTTGATCAGCACGCTGTGGCCGGCGCGCAGCCCGCCCACGTCGACCAGGCCGCCGTAGGCCGTCGTGCCGGCCGTGGGCAGCGCCGCGGCCTCGGCGAGCGCGCAGCCCTCGGGCGCAGGCGCCAGCATGGCCGCGTAGGCCGTCGTGTACTCGGCGTAGGAGCCGTCGGCGCCGACTCCCTGACGGGAGGTGCCGAAGACGCGGTCCCCGGGCCGCAGGCCGGTGACCCCGGCGCCGACGGCCTCGACGACGCCGGCGACATCGAAGCCCAGCACGAAGGGGAAGCGGTTGCTGAAGTACCTGGAGAGCATGCCCTGGCGGGTCTTGCAGTCCGCCGGGTTGACGCCGGCATAGGCGACGCGCACGCACACCTCGCCGGGGCCGGGGTGGGGCCGGGGCAGCTCGCCCCAGCGCAGGACTTCGGGTCCGCCAAACGATTCGATGACCATCGCTCGCATGTACTGAGGCCTCCTGTATCAGATGTGCCGCAAGGCTAGCGATGCGGGGCGGGCCAAGGCATCGTCCGAACGGACGTTGGGTGGGCGGCCGCTAGCCGCGACGATGCGACCCGGGTGATCTCGCTGCCGCTCGTGGCTCGACCGTCATTCGCTACCAGGAGCTTCAGATGGAAGACAGCCGCGTCGACGCGCTAGCGTCGGAGCTTTTCGATGCCTTGCGCCAGCGCCGGACGATCGCGCCGCTGACCGAGCGCGAGCCCGCGATCACGGTGGCGGACGCCTACCGCATCTCGACCGCGCTGCTGGGGCGGCGCCTGGCCGACGGCGAGCGCGTGATCGGCAAGAAGATCGGCGTCACCTCCAAGGCCGTGCAGGACATGCTGGGCGTGCACCAGCCCGACTTCGGCTTCCTGACCGACCGCATGCAGGTCGCCGACGGGGCGAGCGTCAGCCTCGCGCGCGCCGGCCTGATCCAGCCGCGCGCCGAGGGCGAGATCGCCTTCATGCTCAAGCAGGACCTGAGCGGCCCCGGCATCACGCGCGAGGACGTGCTCGACGCGACCGAATGGGTCTGTCCCTGCTTCGAGATCGTCGACTCGCGCATCCGCGACTGGCAGATCCGCATCCAGGACACGGTGGCCGACAACGCCTCCTGCGGCATCTTCGTGCTCGGCAGCGGCCGGCGCGCGCCGCGCGAGCTCGACCTGGCCGCCGCGCGGCTGGAGCTGTTCAAGAACGGCAGGCCGGCCGGCTCGGGGCTGGGCTCGGCCGTGCAGGGCCATCCGGCCGAGGCCGTGGCCTGGCTGGCCAACACGCTGGGCGCCTTCGGCATCCAGTTCCGCAAGGGCGAGGTGATCCTGTCGGGCGCGCTCGCGCCGCTGGTGAGCGCCGCGGCCGGCGACCGCTTCACGATGCAGATCGAGGGCCTGGGCGGCTGCTCGATCGGCTTCACCGATTGAAGAACCGTTTTCGAAAGTCCAGGAAATGAGCAAAAAGATCAAATGTGCGCTGATCGGTCCGGGCAATATCGGCACCGACCTGCTGGCCAAGCTGCAGCGCAGCCCGGTGCTCGAGCCGGTGTGGATGGTGGGCATCGACCCGGAGAGCGACGGCCTGAAGCGGGCGCGCGAGATGGGCATCAAGACGACGGCCGAGGGCGTCGACGGCCTGGTGCCGCACCTGCGCGCCGACGGCGTGCAGATCGTCTTCGACGCCACCAGCGCCTATGCGCATGCGGAGAACTCGCGCAAGGTCAACGCGCAGGGGGCGATGATGATCGACCTGACGCCGGCGGCCATCGGCCCCTTTTGCGTGCCGCCGGTCAACCTGGCCGGGCATGTCGGCCGGCGCGAGATGAACGTCAACATGGTCACCTGCGGCGGCCAGGCCACGATTCCGATGGTCTATGCGGTCAGCCGCATCCAGCCGGTGGCCTATGGCGAGATCGTCGCGACGGTCTCGAGCCGCTCGGTCGGCCCGGGCACGCGCAAGAACATCGACGAGTTCACGCGCACGACGGCCGGCGCCGTCGTGCAGGTGGGCGGCGCCAAGCAGGGCAAGGCCATCATCGTGATCAACCCGGCCGAGCCGCCGCTGATCATGCGCGACACGATCCACTGCCTCACCGAGGGCACGCCCAAGGCCGCGCTGATCGAGCAGAGCGTGCACGAGATGATCCGTGAGGTGCAGAAGTACGTGCCGGGCTACCGCCTCGTCAACGGCCCGGTGATCGACGGCAAGCGCGTCTCGATCTACCTGGAGGTGGAGGGCCTGGGCGACTACCTGCCCAAGTACGCGGGCAATCTGGACATCATGACCGCCGCCGCCGCGCGCACCGCCGAGATGTTTGCCGAGGAGATCCTCGCCGGCCGGCTGTCGCTCGAGCCCGTGGCCGCCTGAACAAGGAGAAGACGATGAGCACAATCAAGGGCCGCAGCATCACGCTGCACGACATGACGCTGCGCGACGGCATGCACCCGAAGCGCCACCAGATGACGCTGGAGCAGATGGCGTCCATCGCCCAGGGGCTGGACGCCGCCGGCGTGCCGCTGATCGAGGTCACGCATGGCGACGGGCTGGGCGGCAGCTCGGTCAACTACGGTTTCCCGGCCCATGCCGACGAGGAATACCTGGCCACGGTGATCCCGCTGATGAAGCGCAGCAAGGTCAGCGCGCTGCTGCTGCCCGGCATCGGCACGGTCGAGCATCTGAAGATGGCGCATGGCCTGGGCGTGCACTCGATCCGCGTCGCGACGCATTGCACCGAGGCCGATGTCAGCGAGCAGCACATCGCGATGGCCCGCAAGATGGACATGGACACCGTCGGTTTCCTGATGATGGCGCATATGAACAGCCCCGAGGGGCTGGTCAAGCAGGCGCGGCTGATGGAGAGCTATGGCGCCAACTGCATCTATGTCACCGACTCGGCCGGCTACATGCTGCCCGAGGACGTCAGGGCGCGCATCGCGGCCGTGCGCGCGGCGCTCCGGCCCGAGACCGAACTGGGCTTCCACGGCCACCACAACCTGGCGATGGGGGTCGCCAATTCGATCGCCGCGATCGAGGCCGGCGCCAACCGCATCGACGCGGCCAGCGCCGGACTCGGCGCCGGCGCCGGCAACACCCCGATGGAGGTGCTGGTGGCGGTGCTGGACCGCATGGGTGTCGACACCGGCGTCGATGTCTGGAAGATCCAGGACGTCGCCGACGACCTGGTCGTGCCCATCATGGACTTCCCGATCCGCATCGACCGCGACGCGCTGACGCTGGGCTATGCCGGCGTCTACGGCTCCTTCCTGCTGTTCGCCAAGCGCGCCGGCGCCAAGTACGGCATCCCGGCGCGCGACATCCTCGTCGAGCTGGGCCGGCGCAAGATGGTCGGCGGCCAGGAAGACATGATCGAAGACACCGCGTTGACGATGGCGCGCGAGCGCCGCGCGGCCTGAACGAATCCACCCCACCGAGAGCAGACCATGACCGACAACCAGAAACCGCCCGGCAGCGAGCAGATGCGCGCCGCGCTGCAGCGCTATGTCGACGCGATCAATGCGGCCGACACCGACGCCGTCGTCGCGCTGTATGCCGACGACGCGACGATCGAAGACCCGGTCGGCACGCCGCCGATCCGGGGCCGCGCCGCGATCGCGGCCTTCTACGCCAAGGTCGTGCCGCTGGGGCTGAAGCTGAGGGTGGTGGCGCCGATCCGCGGCTCGCACGGCGATGCCGCGGCGATGGCCTTCGAGGTCGAGGCGCCGGGGCCGGGCGGCATCCGTACCTTCGTGCGCGTCATCGACGTGATGACCTTCGATGCCGCGGGCCGCTTCACCTCCATGAAGGCCTATTGGGCGCCGGACGACGCGGGCGTGCTGGCCTGAGATCGGAGGCCCCCATCGGGAGCGCCGGCCCATGGGGCCGGCGTTTGTCTTTGCGAGAAAAACTCTTTGTTCATGGTTTCGTGAGCTGTCGGCCTTGAGGGCTTCTGCGGAGGCCGGGCCGCGCCGGGACGCGGGTGCGCGCCATGGCTCCGTGTCCCCCGGGCCGCTAGCGGCCCTCCTCCTTTACCTGCGCCATGGCGCGCACCCGCATCCCTGCTTTTTCCCCCACGGGCTTTCTTCGCGGCAACCGGCGAGCGCAACGCAAAGCAGGAGGGTGGGCAGGCCTGATGCGGAGGTGAAGGAGGAGGCCGCGGAGCGGCCGGGGGACACGCAGCAGCAGGTCTGCCCACCCTCCTGCGCCCAGGCTCTCGCCGTTTCTGCATCACCACATAACGGGCGCAAGGAACCAAAAAAAGGGCCGGCGCAATGGCCGGCCCTGCGAGGAGCGCGATCGCGTCAGTGGCAGACGCCATCGGCCGCGCAGAGGCCGCGCAGCACGAGGTCCCCCATCACGTCGAGGCTGGTCTGGTCGGTCAGCGCCGGGCGCAGCGCGTCGAGCGCGGCGTCATGGGCGTCGGCCGGGGTGCCGGCGGCGAGCGGCGTCCTGTTCCATTCGCGCGGAACGGCCGCCGGGTTGATGTCGACGCCCGCGCCATCGGCCAGGCCGGCCAGCACGGCCGCCTCGGCCGCGGCGAAGGCCTCGGCCGTCACGCGCTGCAGCAGATGCGGGCCGAAGCCGTCGAACAGCGTCGCCGGCGGGGCGCCGAGCAGTTGCCACAGCGCCAGCTCGGTCAGCGGCGTGCAGTTGACGACGCGTCCGTCCAGCACCAGGCCGTGCAGGCGCAGCCCGTTCGCGGCGCCGCCGGCCGTGCCGCCTTCGCAGCGCAGCATCAGGGCGCCGTCGTTGAGCCTGGGCGCCTTGAAGCTGCCATCGGCCTCGGACCGCACGCCGCGCACATTGCCGCTGGCGTCGCGCAGCGTCACCGTCGCGCCCTGCAGCGCGGCGCCGACCGCGGCCGTGCCGCTCACCTCGGCCGGATCGTTGTCACCACCGCCGCAGCCGGCGATCAGGCCGCTGGCCAGCACGACGGCCGTCAGGCTTCTAGAACCGATCATCGTGGGCCTCCTTTCAGGGCGCGACCTTGGCGAGGTCGCCGCGCGTGCGGTTGAAGACGCCACGGGCCAGCGGCGTGGGGCGGAAGTCGACCGACAGGGGCGAGATCGTCACGGTCCTGGCCATGAAGGCGGGGGTCTCGGCGATGGCCGCGAGCGCGGGCGGTTCGGCCTGGGGCGCGCCGACGTTGACCGACACGATGTTGCCGGCCTCGCGCTTGTAGGCGGTCGAGAAGGAATCGACCGTGCCCGGCACGGTGATGCGCACGCCGGCCGGGTTCTCGCCGGCGGCCAGGGCGGGGTAGTTGATGCTCAGCGGCTGCGCCGCCGGGAACAGCGGCTCGCCGGGCTTGCGCAGGCCGTCGAGCTTGGCGAGCAGCCGCGCGACGAAGGCGCCGGCGCGGGGGAAGGTCGCGAAGGTGCTGGCGAAGCCGGTCGTGGCCTCGGAGAACTTGACGCCGACGCTGATCGCGATGGCCGGCACGCCGCGGCGCGCCGCGAACAGCGCGTTCATCACGGTGCCGGAATGCGGGATCGAGTCGGACAGGTTCTCGCCGAAGTTCGCCCCCGAGACGACGACATCGGGCGTGAAGTTCCGTTCCGGGCCGATGATCTTCAGGCCCATCGCGGTGGCGTCGACGGGCGAGCCGGTGCCGATGTAATTGGCATTGCTCGAGTCCAGCGCGCCGCCGGCGACGAAGGCCGGCCTGACGCGGTGCACGCAGTAGACGCTGCCGTCGCCGTTGCGATCCAGGGTCACCAGGTTGGCGCTGCGGTCGGGCACCGCATAGGCGCCGCCGGAGCCGCTCTGGTTGCTGGCCGGGGCCACGACGATGACCTTGTGGCCGGCCTTGACCAGCTCCGTTTGCACGGCCAGGATGCCCGGCGCATTGCAGCCGTCGTCGTTGACGAGCAGCACGTTCAGCGCATGGGCGGGGCCGAAGGCGGCGAGCAGGGCGGCGGCGGCCAGGCCGAGCCGCGGGCGGCGGGGAAGTCGATGCATTGCTTGTCTCCAGGTGTCCGCGGTTGTCGTCGCGACGCGCCGGCGGACCAGCGGCGCGCGCCACTGCCTGGCCTCACGGCCATGCAGATTTGTTCTGGGCTCAACCGTTCTTCAGGAAGTCCAGGCAGGCGCGGTTGAACATCTCGCGGTGCTCGACCTGCACCCAGTGGCCGCAGCGGTTCAGCATCACGATGCGCGCGTCCGGGCAATGCTCGAGCAGCTTGGCGGCGCCGCTGGCCGGGTTGAACTGGTCGTTGACGCCCCAGAAGCCGAACACCGGGCAGCGCAGCTCGTGCAGCCGCGCGCTCATGTTCGGCACCTTCAGGACCGAGCGTGCCGCCTGGGTCTGCAAGGCGGCGATCGGCGCGCGCTCGTTGATGATCTCGTCGGTCAGCAGCGCGGGGTCGAACAGCTGCATGCGCATCACCGAGCGCATCGCCTCGGCGCCGCTCTGGCCCGACCGGTAGATCTTGAACATATTGGCGATGCCGGGCATCGCGAGATAGGTGTCGAGGTCCTCGACGCCGCCCGGTGCCATCAGGATCAGCCGCGCCACGTCGTCGGGATGGGCCAGCGCATAGCCGAGCGCGACGGCCCCGCCCAGCGAGTTGCCCAGCAGGGTCACGCGCTTGACGCCGAGCGCATCGACCAGGCCCTTGACGCCGGCGATGAACAGGTCGAGGTCGTACTGCGGCAGATCGGGCTTGCTCGACAGGCCGAAGCCCAGCAGGTCGGGCACCAGCGTGCGGTAGCCGGCGCGCGCGAACTCAGGGTAGTTGCCCTTGAAGTTGCTGTAGCCGCTGGCGCCAGCGCCGGCCCCGTGCAGAAAGATCACCACCTCGCCATCGCCCATGTCGTGGTAGTGGATGCTGTGGCCGTTGCCGATGTCGGCGTGATGGCCGACGGGGATCGGTGACTTGTTCTGCATTGCGCGGTCCGTTGCTGGGGCCATGCCCGGGAGCACCGATGGTGTTCGGCGCGCATCGGCGTCGCATCGTCTGAAGGGACTAACGCGACGGGCTCGCCCGGCCGTCCTTGCTTAGTCCGCACGGACGATGAATGCGCGGCGGGGGCTGGAGACACTGCGAGGCATCAAGCAGGAGCAAGCCGAGATGAAGCCGATCCCCGAGGACTACCTCAGCCCCGAAGCACAAG
>NZ_JBWKPM010000044.1:0-29585 GCF_059418245.1 Roseateles sp. GW821-FHT09B06
GGGGCGGCAGCGGGGCCGGACGCGGTGCGGCATCGCGGCGGCGGAAGGCAAAACCCTGCGGGCGCTCCAGCGCCTGCAGGCCATGCTGGCTCAGCAGGCCGGTCTCGGCCGGCCCGACGAACAGCACGCCGGCCGGGTCCAGCAGCCGCTCCAGCCGCTCCAGCGCGCGGCGCTGGGTCGGCGGGTCGAAATAGATCAGCAGGTTGCGGCAGAACAGGAAGTCGTAGGCCGGCGCGCCGGTCTGCAGCGCCGGGTCGAGCAGATTGCCGACCGCGAACGCGACCGCCTGCCGCACCGTCTCGTTGAGCCGGTAGGCGTCGCCGTCGGGCCGGAAATGGCGTTCGCGGAACGTCAGCTCGCTGCTGCGGAAGGCATTGGAGCCATAGCGGGCCTGCCGGGCCGCCGCGATGACGCGCGCGCTGACGTCCAGCGCGTCGATGCGGAAGTCGCCGGGCGCGAAGCCGGCATCGAGCAGGCACATCGCGGCCGAATAGGGCTCCTCGCCGCTGGCGCAGGGCAGGCTGAGCAGGCGCAGCGGCCGCGCGCCGGCCAGGGCCTGGCGGCGCGCCTGGGCCTGCGCGCTCAGGATCGCGAAGGATTCGGGGTAGCGGAAGAACCAGGTCTCCGGCACGACGACGGCCTCGACCAGGGCCTGGCGCTCGTCGAGCGACTGCTGCAGGCGCTGCCAGTAGTCGGCCGGATCGGCGGCGCCGCTGGCCGTGATGCGGCGCTGCAGCGCGCGCGCCAGCAGCGGCCGCCCGACCGAGCCGGTGTCCAGGCCGATCAGCCGGTGCAGCAGCTGTTCCACCTGTTCGATCATGGCGGATCCTGCGTCGCCAGCGCGTCGGCGGCCGGGAACAGGCGCGCCGCCACATCGTCCGGCAGCAGGCCGGCGACGTCGATGCGCTGCAGCAGCCGCGTGCCGGCCGTCTGCAGCCGGCCGAGGTAGGCGGGCTGCTGCGCCAGCCCGGCGTCCTGCCGGCCGGCGTCCGGCAGGCGCAGCGTCTCGCCGGCCTGCTCGAGGATCAGGCCGAGCGCGCGGCCGCCGGGATGCTCGACCAGCACCAGCCGGGTGCTGGTGCGGGCGCGGGCCGGCCGGCCCAGCACGCGCAGGCCGAGATCCAGCACCGGCAGCAGCGCGCCGCGATGCGCCAGCACTCCGGCCACCCAGGGCGGCGCCTCGGGCAGCTGCTTCAGGCGCTGCAGCGGCAGCACCTCGCGCACCGCACGCGCCGGCAGCGCATAGCGGTCCTCGCCCAGGCTGAACAGCAGGTGCAGCTCGCCGCGCGCGGCGGGGTCGGGGGTGGACGCGGCGCTCATCTCAGGGCCCCGGCGCCTGCGACGGAACCCGACCCAGCGGGCGCCGCGGATCCGGCTTTGCCGGGCTGTCGGCGCCGCCCCCTCGAGGGGGCGCGCGAAGCGCGTAGGGGGTGGGCCATTTCAGACCTTGAAACGGCTGACACCGCCGCGCAGGGTGTCGGCGACCTCGTTCATGTCGTCGATCGCGATGCCGGCCTGGCGCAGCGACTCGACGGTCTGGCCGTTGGCCTCGCCGAGCTGGCCGAGCGCCTCGTTGATCTGCTCGGCCCCGGTCGACTGGGTCTGCATGCCCTCGTTGACCAGCTGCACGCGCGGCGCCAGCGCCTGGATCTGCTGGATGATCTGCGACAGCTGCTCGCTGACCTGGCCCATCTCGGCCGAGCCGCGGCGCACCTCCTCGGAGAACTTGTCCATGCCCATTACGCCGGCGGACACGGCCGACTGGATCTCGCGCACCATCTGCTCGATGTCGTAGGTGGCGACGGCGGTCTGGTCGGCCAGGCGCCGCACCTCGGTGGCGACGACCGCGAAGCCGCGCCCGTACTCGCCGGCCTTCTCGGCCTCGATGGCGGCGTTCAGCGACAGCAGGTTGGTCTGGTCGGCCACCTTGACGATGGTGGTCACGACCTGGTTGATGCCGCCGGCCTTCTCGTTGAGCAGGGCCAGCTTGGCGCCCACCAGCTCGGCCGCGCTGCCGAGCTGGCGCATCACCTCGTCCATGCGGGCGATGCCCATCTGGCCCGAGCCGGCCAGCGACGCGGTCTGCTCGGCGCTGCCCGACACCTCGCCCATCGTGCGCACCAGCTCGCGCGAGGTGGCGGCGATGGCGCGCGCGGTGGCGCCGATCTCGGTGGTGGTGGCCGCCGCCTCGGTGACCGTGGCCTGCTGCTGCTTTGAGCTGGCGGCGATCTCGGTGATCGAGGTGGTCAGCTGCACCGCCGAGCCCTGCGCCTGCACGACCAGGTCGCGCAGCGACTGCGCCATGTCGTTGAAGCCGCGCTCGATCGCACCGAACTCGTCGCGGCGCTGCAGGTCGAGGCGGCGCGACAGGTCGCCCTGGCCCAGCACCTTCATCGCCCCGATCAGGGCGTCGATCGGGCGCAGCACGGCGCGGTGCAGCAGCAGGCCGCAGCCGGCGGCGATCAGGATCGCCAGCAGCGGCGCGACGATGGCGGTGCGCCGGTTGGCCGCGGCGGCCGTGCCGACGTCCGCCAGCGCCTGGCGGATCTGGCTCTCGTTGTGCTCGACCAGGCGCAGCGCCAGCTGGCGCGTCTTGACCCATTGCGGCAGCAGCTCCTGGCTGGCGAGGACGCGCGCCGCGCCGGGCCGGCCGGCGTCGAGCAGGGCCAGCAGCCGGCCATGCTGCTGTTGGTAGAGCTCGCGCTCCTGCTGGAACTGGCGGGCCAGTTGACGGTCCTCCTCGACGACGATGGTCGGCTGGTAGTCGGCGTAGGTCTTGTCGATGTCGGCCGCGGCCGCGGCCAGCCTGTCATGCATCTCCTTGGGCAGCACGAACTTGCGGGTGTCGCGCTCGTCCTGGGCGAGCAGGATTTCCTGGGTGTGCTTCAGATGGTTGGTCAGCGCGTCGAGCAGATGGGTGGACAGCAGCATGCCGCGCAGATCCTTGGCCTCGACATGCTCCGCCAGTTCGGCGTTGTGGCGCGCGCGCGCATAGAAGATGCCCGCCATGATGACCATGACGCCGATGATCAGCGCGAAGCTGGCACCGATCCGCTGGCTGACCGTCAAATTCTTCATCTTCTCTCCCTGCACACCTGACCGGTGGAGGGATTATGTCGGAGGACGGCGCCACGAAGTAGCTCAGGAGTCACCGCCCGGCAAAGCCCCCAGCGCGCGCTGGAGGCTGCTGGCGCTGGGCTTGTCGACGAACACGCAGCGCTTGCCGTGGCGCTTGCAATGGTCCTTGACGCGCCAATAGGCGTCGTGACTGATGCAGCCGGTCTGGCAGATCACCAGGTCGGCCGCGGCCAGGCTGGCGTCGAGCTTGGCCACCGCGTCCTCCTCGCCGCCGTCATGGTGCAGGAAGCGGCCGCCGGTGCGCTCGATCAGCTGGCGGTAGATCGGCACCACGCCCTGGCGGCCGCCGACGCACAGCACCGAGCGCTCGTTCAGCTCGGGCAGGGCCAGGTCTTGCTCGGCGGACGCCGCGGCGACGGCCTGGCCGCGCGACAGCTTCAGCGCCTGCTGAATCTCCTCGCTGCGACGGCGCTCGCGCTCCAGCTGCTGCTGCGCGGCTAGCAGCGAGCGCTCCAGCTGGTGGATGCGGTCCTGCTGGTGCTTGATCCGCTCGGCCTGCTCCTGGCGATGGCGCAGGCCCGGCACCGCGGCCTCCAGCTGCTGCAGCTCCTCGCGTAGGCCGGCCAGCAGGGTGTCGCGCGCGAGCAGCTCGCCGCGCAGGCGCAGACGCTCGGCCACCAGCCCCTCGACCTGCGCGGCGCGCTCGGCCAGCAGCCGGGTGCTGCGCGCCTGGGCCTGGGCCAGCTCGCGCGCCAGCACCTGGTTCTCGTCGGCCAGCGCGTCCAGGCGCTGCAGGTCGGCGCGATTGGCGGCGCCGACCTGGTGCTGCAGCATGTGGATGTCGCGCAGCACCTGCTCCTGCAGCGCGCCGTCGCAGCGCGCATGGGTCAGCGTGGCCCAGAGCGCGCCGGCCACGTCGGTGCCCGACTGCGCGGCCAGCCACCAGCGCGTCAGCGCCTCGCCGGTCCTGTGCCCGGCCGACTGGCGCAGCGCGATCGCATAGCGCTGGTCGAGCTCGCGCTGCAGGGTCTCGGCGATCGCCGAGCGGGCGCCGCATTCGTTGATCGCGCCGCAGTGCAGCTCGTAGTCGCCCGCCAGCGCCTCGCCGCCCAGGGTCTTGCCGAGGCGCCGGCGCAGCACCGGCATGGGCAGACAGACGCCGATCACCGGGCACAGGGTCTGCGAGGGCAGCTCCCACAGGCGGCGCCGGCGCGAGCCCTGCGGCGGGGCGGGCGGGGCAGGGGCGGGCACGAGTTGGGGCAGCGGCGTCGGCAGCCCGGCCGGCGCCTCATGGTCCGGCGCCGCGCTCAGGCGGGTGAAGATATTGGGCTTGTCGCACATGGGCGGGGCTCCTTGCGTTCGGATGGGGGCGCGGCGCGCGCGCGCAGCGGCTGGGCCAGCACGGCCAGGCCCTGCTCGTCGCGCAGCAGGCGCAGTTCATAGAGCTGTTCAAGCAGCGGCAGCGCGGCGGGCAGGGCGGCCAGCGTCAGCAGCAGGGCGAGGCGGCGATCGATCAGCATGGCGCGGACTCGCCGCACAGGCTGTCCAGCAGTGCGCGCCAGTCGCAGCGCTCGGCCTGGCCGGGCTTGCGTTCGCCGAACAGCATCGCGATCGTGCGGCCCTGGGCGTCGAACAGCTCCAGCGCGCTGACCAGGCCGTCGACGGTGGGCTTGCGTACCGCCCAGGCGCTGGCGATATGGTCCTCGCGCAGGTGCAGGTTGAAGCCGGGGTCCAGCACGTTGACCCAGGGGCCCATCACCGCGATCTTGTGCACCGGGCCGCTGTGGATCTGGATCATGCCGGGGTTGCCGACGAAGACCATGATGGATACGCCCTCCTGCGCGGCGCGGGCCAGCAGCTCGTGCGCGCTGCCGGTCGGCAGCCGCTGGACGAAGGCCGGGTCGGCCAGGCGCAGGGCCTGGGTGCGCGAGACGCCATGCTTGTTCAGCAGGCCGAAGAATTCGTGGGTATCGCGCAGCGAGGCCCAGTCGCGGCGCAGCGCGGCGGTGTCGATCTCGGCGTCGGGCTTTTCGGCCGGCTCGCGCCAGGCGGCGCCGGGCGTCAGGCCCGGCGACTGGTCCGCGGCGCGGAAGGCGGCGAGCAGGGCCTGATAGGCGGCCAGGTCGCTCTGGGGCTTCAGGAAGATCTTGTGGATGGCCTGGCCGGCGGCATCGAAGAACTGCAGGCTGCGCTGCAGCGCGCCGTCCGACAGCCGCTCCTGCACCGCGAAGCCATGGGCCCAGTGGCCGTAGAACAGGCGCAGGTCGATCGCGCCGCCCAGCACCAGGCCGACCGCGCCCTGGCCGCCGGCCCCGCGGTAGCAGCCGACCTTTTCATGCACGCAGGATTCGTTGCGCGTCAGCGCCATCACCTCGCCCAGTGGCTCCAGCGCGGCGATCAGCCGCGGCCATGCGGGCTCGAGGCGCAGCGCGGCCAGCGGCGATTCGGCGGCGGCAAAGGTGCCGACATGGGCGGCGAGCAGCTCGCCCTCGGAGATTTGCAGCGCGGCGGCGATATCGCGATGGCGGGCCTGGCGCTCCTGGCGGGCCTGGTTGAAGGCCTGGCGGACGGCGCCGAAGTTCGACGCGGGGCTGGCTTGCATGGTGGAAGACTCCTGATCGTGAATCGGGCCGTGGCCAGTGCTCCGGAATCAGGATTTGGCGGCGCGGCCTCGTGCGTCCTGAGCGGGAACTGGCACGGGCTGGCGCGAGGCTGGCTCATCTGCGGGGCAGGCCCGCAGCGGTGCAAAGAGAAAGGCAGAGAGGGAGAAAAGAGCGGACCCGCCGACTACTTGGTCAGGATCAGCTTGCCCAGCGAGGTCAGGCGCAGGCGGTAGAGCTGGCCGACGTGCTCGATCTCGATCTCGCGCTCGTTGCCCAGCAGGGCCTGGCTGCTGAGCCGGCGTCGGCCCGGCTGCGGTGCCGGCATGGCCAGGGAAGGCAGGACCGGCAGGCCGGGCTCGTGCGCCGGCGAGGGGCGCTGCAAGGGGTGGGTCGAAGCAGTCATGGGTGTATATTAAATGCGAACCATTCGCAATTGCAATAGGGCGATAGCGAATCCTGGATTGCGTCTGCGAACGCGTCGCATGCCATGCGCGGCCGCGCGGTTTTGCCCGCCGTCAAGTCGGGGAGCACGCACAATGCGCGGTAGACCACACCAAGGAGAAAAAAATGAAGGGCGACCCGAAGGTTCTGGAATACCTGAATGCGCAGCTGAAGAACGAGCTGACCGCGATCAACCAGTATTTCCTGCATGCGCGCATGCTGAAGAACTGGGGCTTCGAGCGGCTGGCCAAGCACGAGTACGAGGAGTCGATCGAGGAGATGAAGCATGCCGATCGGCTGATCGAGCGCATCCTGACGATCGAAGGCCTGCCGAATCTGCAGGACCTGGGCAAGCTCTACATCGGCGAGACGGCCATCGAGACCCTGCACTGCGATCTGAAGATCGAGGTGGGCTCGCATGGCCTGCTGAAGGAGGCGATCGCCTACTGCGAGTCGGTGCGCGACTATGTTTCGCGCGAACTGCTGGAAGACATCCTCAGCGATACCGAGGAGCATATCGACCATCTGGAGACCCAGATCGAGCTGGTGGGCCAGGTCGGCGAACAGAACTGGCTGCAGAGCCAGATGACCTCGTCCTCCTGAGGCGCGGGCGGCGGAATTCCCTGCCGCGGTGCAGGGGTATGGATGCGAACATGATTGAGAAGGGTTCGCATTTGCGCTAGAGTACGCATCAGCCCGGCATCTCGCCGGCCCGGATTCGTGCCTCATCAGCGCTCATGATCGTCTGCCTCTGCCATCGTGTTTCCGACCGCGACATCCGCCACGCGGTGGACGCCGGCATCCGCAATTTCGACGTGCTGCAGGACGAAACCCGGGTGGCTTCCGCCTGTGGCTGCTGCCATGACTGCGCCCGTGAGGTGTTCGACACCGCGATGAGCAAGCAGGGCTGCCCCGGCCTGTGCCATATCGACCAGGCCGACCGCAAGGTGGTGCCCCTGGTCCGGGCCTGAGGCCCGCCGGTTTTTCCTTACCAGGCTGATTGCGCGCGCTGCGGCTCGAAGGCCGCCAGCAGGTGATCCACCAGGGCCCGCGTCTTGGCCGACAGATGGCTGCGGGTGGGGAACACCACATAGATATCGGCCGGCGGCAGCGCCCAGTCGGCCAGCACGGGGCGCAGCCGGCCCTCGCGCAGCAGCGGCGCAAGCTCCCATTCCGAACGCATCAGCACGCCATGGCCGTCCAGGGCCCAGGCCAGGGCGGTCTCGCCGTCGTTGCAGCTCAGCGGTCCGCGCACCTTGACGGTCTCGAGCTTGCCGCCCTGGCGCAGATGCCAGCTGCCGAAGGTCTCGTCGCTCTCGCGGATGAAGATGCAGCGGTGCCGCACCAGCTCGCGCGGCGTCTCGGGCCGGCCGGCCTCGGCCAGATAGGCGGGGGCGGCGCATAGCAGGCGCCGGTTGCGCGCCAGCAGCCGGGCGGTCAGGCGTGCGTCGGGCAGTTCGCCGAAGCGGATCTGTACGTCGAAGCCCTGTTCCACCAGATTGACCGGGCGGTCGCTCAGCTGCAGCTGCAGTTCCACCTGGGGGTAGGCGCGTGCGAAGGCCGAGAGGATGGGCGCGATGCGGCGACGGCCGAAGCCCAGGGTGGCGTTGACGCGCAGCAGTCCCTGGGGCTGGGCGCGTGCGCCGGCCACCTGGCGCTCCAGCGCCTCCAGTTCGCCAAGCACCCGCGCGCCTTCCACCAGATAGGTCTCGCCTTCGGGCGTCAGGCCGATGCGTCGGGTGGTTCGGTGCAGCAGGCGCACGCCCAGACGCTGCTCCAGCGCGGCCAGACGCTTGCTGACGGCCGGCGGCGTCACTCCCAGTTGCTGGGCGGCCGCGGCCAGACTGCCCTGGCGCATCAGCAGGGCAAAGAAGGCCAGGTCCGAGAAGGCATCCATCGCTGATTTTGATTGATAACTTTGCCGACCTAAAGAAGTGAATTGGCGGACATCATGATTGTATGGATCAGCTATAGCATCGTGGCACAACGATTCGGAGACAAGGACCATGATGCCCGCGCACAAACGCCTCTTCCTCGCCGCCACCCTGGCCCTGCTGGGTCTTCTGTCGTCCACGACCCGGGCCCAGGGCTATCCCGAGCGGCCGATCAGGCTGGTCGTGCCCTATGCGCCGGGCGGCAGCGCCGACATCGCGGCGCGCCTGATCGCCGAGGACTGGGCCAAGGCCCTGGGCGGCTCGATCTTCATCGAGAACAAGGGCGGCGCCGGCGGCAACCTGGGCGTCGACATGGTGGCCAAGGCCCAGGGCGATGGCTACACCATCGGCTTGCAGACCGTTTCGCTCGCAATCAACCCGGCGCTGACGACCCGGATGCCCTATGACACCTTGAAGGACCTGGCGACTATCGGCCTGGTGGCCAGTTCCCAGCATGTGCTGGTCGTGAACCCGAAGCTGCCGGCGCAGAACCTGAAGGAGCTGCTGGCCCTGCTGAAGACCCAGCCCGGCAAGCTGAGCTATGGCTCGGCCGGCGCCGGCAGCACCTTCCACATGTCGGCCGAGCTGTTCAAGGCGGTGGCCGGCCTGCCCATCGTGCACATCCCCTACCGCGGCGGCGGCCCGGCCCTGGCCGATACCATGGCCGGCCAGGTGGACATGAGCTTCCCGGTGCTGTCGGCCGCGCAGCAGCATGTGCAGGCCGGCAAGCTGCGCGCCCTGGGCGTCACCGGCGCCAGGCGCTCGGCCCTGCTGCCCAATGTGCCAACCATCGCCGAGGCGGGCCTGCCGGGCTATGCCTTCGAAACCTGGTTCATCGTGTTCGCACCGGCGGCCACGCCCAAACCGGTGATCGACAAGCTCAACGGCGCGCTCAATCAGGTGCTGGGCGGCGCCATGTTGAAGGAACGCATGGTCAAGGAGGGCTTCGACCCGACACCCAGCACGCCGGCCCAGGCGCGCGCGCGGCTGGAGAAGGAAATGCCCCAATGGGCCAGGCTGATCAAGGAACGCGGCATCACCGCGGAGTGATGGTCCCATCCCCTACGCGCTGCGCGTGCCCCCTCGAGGGGGCACGCCCGCAGGACCGGCAAGGCCGGATCCTCGGGTGTTGCTGGGTGGTTGGAGCCTGATGAAGGACATGACATGAACGATGACCAGGATCTGTTTCCAGGCTACCAGTGCCTGGAGGTCGAGACCGATGCCGGCGTGGGCATCCATGCCCGCGCCGGCGGCGAGGGCCCGCCCTTGCTGCTGCTGCACGGCCATCCGCAGACCCACGCGATCTGGCATAAGGTGGCGCCGACGCTGGCGCGGCATTTCCGGCTGGTGATCGCCGATCTGCGCGGCTATGGCGATTCGTCCAAGCCGCGTGGCGATACGGACCATGGCAACTACAGCAAGCGCGTGATGGCGCGCGACATGCAGCGCCTGATGCGGGCGCAGGGTTTTGACCGTTTCGCCGTGCTGGCCCATGACCGCGGCGCCCGCGTCGCGCACCGGCTGGCGGCCGATCATCCCGGCGCGGTCGAACGGCTGGCATTGCTGGACATCGCGCCGACCCTGGCCATGTACGCGCAGACCGGCGAGGCCTTCGCGCGAGCCTACTGGCACTGGTTCTTCCTGATCCAGCCGGCGCCCATGCCCGAGCGCCTGATCGAGGCCGATCCCGAGGCTTATATCCGCGAGGTGATGGGGCGGCGCAGCGCCGGTCTGACCCCCTTCGACCCGCGCGCGCTGGCCGCCTACATCCGCGCCGCCGGCCTGCCGGGCACGGCCCATGGCATCTGCGAGGACTACCGTGCCGCGGCCGGCATCGATCTGGAACATGACAGCGCCGACATCGAGGCCGGCCGCAAGCTGGCGATGCCGCTGCTAGCGTTGTGGGGCGCCGAGGGCGTGGTGCAGCGCTGCTTCCAGCCGCTGGATGAATGGCGCAAGGTGGCCGAGAGCGTTCAGGGAAGGGCCTTGCCCTGCGGCCACTACATCCCCGAGGAGGCGCCCGAAGCCCTGCTGGCCGAGGTGCTGCCCTTCCTCCTGGGCGAGGGCCGGCCATGAGCAGCACGCCCGCACGCACGCTGTACCGCAAGCTGGTTGACAGCCATACCGTTGCAGCGCTGGACGCGCAGAACAGGCTGCTGTTCTGCGACCTGCACCTGATGAACGAGTACACCAGCCCGCAGGCCTTTGCCGGGCTGCACGACGAGGGCCGCGGCGTGCCGCTGCCGGGCCAGAACGTCGCGGTGGTCAGCCACATCATCCCCACCCGAGCCGAGGCGCCGCGCCGCATCGCCGACCCGGCCTCGGCCCTGCAGGCCAGCAATCTGAAGCGCAACTGCGAGCGCCACGGCATCCCGCTGTTCGACACCGATGACGCGCTGCAGGGCATCGAGCATGTGGTGGCACCCGAGCTGGGCATGATCAGGCCGGGCATGGTGGTGATCTGCGGCGACAGCCACACCACCACCTATGGCGCCCTGGGTGCCCTGGGCTTCGGCATCGGCACCTCGGAGGTGGAGCATGTGCTGGCCACCCAGACCCTGGTCTACCGCCTGGCCGAGGACATGCGCATCCGCGTCGATGGACGCCTGCCGATCGGCACGACGGCCAAGGACCTGATCCTGATGGTCATCGGCCGCATCGGCGCCCAGGGTGCGCGTGGCTATGTGCTCGAGTTCTGCGGCAGCGCGATCGAGGCGCTGTCGGTCGAGGCCCGCTTCACCCTGTGCAATATGGCGGTGGAGGCCGGTGCGCGCGGCGCGCTGATCGCGCCGGACGCCACCAGCATCGCCTATGTGCTGGACAAGGCGCCGGACCTGGCCGATGGCGCCTGGCGCGACGCCGCGCTGGCGCAATGGGCGCAGTTGCACAGCGACGCCGGCGCGTCCTTCGCCGTCGAGCATGTATTCGATGCGACCCTGGTCGCGCCCCATGTCAGCTGGGGCACCAGCCCCGACCAGGTGCTGGCGATCGACGGCCGGGTGCCCGCCGCCGAGGGCGCGCAGCGCCAGAGCATCGAGCAGGCCCTGCGCTACACGGGCCTCAGGCCGGGCCAGGCGATCGCCGGCACGCCCATCGATCATGTCTTCATCGGCTCCTGCACCAATGGCCGCATCGAGGATCTGCGGGCCGTGGCCGAGGTCGTGCGCGGCCGTCATGTGGCCGAGGGCGTGCGGGCGATGGTGGTGCCGGGCTCGGGCGCGGTGCGGGCCCAGGCCGAGGCCGAGGGCATCGCGGCGCTGCTGCAGCAGGCCGGTTTCGAGTGGCGCAAGCCCGGCTGCTCGATGTGCCTGGCGATGAACGACGATGTGCTGGCCGAGGGCCAGCGCTGCGCCTCGACCACCAACCGCAATTTCGAGGGCCGCCAGGGCCGCGGCGCGATCACGCATCTGATGAGCCCGGCGATGGCCGCCGCCGCGGCCGTCACCGGCCGCATCTGCGATGTGCGCCAGTTGGAGGTTTTGAGCCATGACTGAAGCGATCCAGGGCCGCGCGGCGGCCATCCGCATCGAGAACCTGGACACCGACCAGATCATGCCCAAGCAGTTCCTGCGCGGCATTGACAAGAAGGGCCTGGACCGGGGCCTGCTCTACGACCTGCGCTTCGATGGCGAGGGCCGGCCGCGTCCGGAGTTCGTGCTGAACCGGCCCGAACACGCCGGCACGGGGATCCTGCTGGGCGGCGCCAACTTCGGCTGCGGCTCCAGCCGCGAGCATGCGGTCTGGGGCCTGCAGCAGTACGGCATCCGCGCGGTGATTGCGCCCAGCTTCGGCGAGATCTTCTATTCCAACGCGATGAACAACCGGCTGCTGCTGGTGATGCTGCCGCCCGAGACGGTGGCGGCCTTGATGGAGGAAGCCGAGGCGGGCGAGGCGCTGGCCATCGACGTGGACGCGATGCAGGTGCGCGGGGCCCGGGTCGACGCGTCCTTCGCGCTGTCGGAGCGGCATCGCCGGATGTTCATCGAGGGCCTGGACGTGATCGGCCTGTCGCTCGGCTACCGCGCGCAGATCGAGGCCTTCGCCGCCGCGCACTGGGCCGCGCAGCCCTGGCTGCGCGACGTGGCGGCGCGCATGCGGGCTCAGGCGGCCGATCAGGCCGTCTTGAGCAGGCCCTTGGTCTCGATGAAGGCTATCACCTGATCGAGGCCCGCACCGGTCTTCAGATTGCTCATCACGAAGGGCCTGTTCGGTCCAGGGCGCATGCGCCGGGTGTCGGCTTCCATGACCTCCAGATTGGCGCCGACATGGGGCGCCAGGTCGGTCTTGTTGATCACGAACAGGTCGCTCTTGGTGATGCCGGGGCCGCCCTTGCGCGGGATCTTCTCGCCGGCCGCCACATCGATCACATAGATCGTCAGGTCCGACAGCTCGGGGCTGAAGGTGGCGGCCAGGTTGTCGCCGCCGCTCTCGACGAAGACGATGTCGGCGTTCGGAAATTTCTCCAGCATGCGGTCCACGGCCTCGAGATTGATCGAGCAGTCCTCGCGGATCGCGGTATGCGGGCAGCCGCCGGTCTCGACGCCGATGATGCGCTCGGGCTCCAGCGCGCCGGCCACGGTCAGCAGGCGCTGGTCCTCCTTCGTGTAGATGTCGTTGGTGACGACGACCAGGTCGTAGCGCTCGCGCAGGGTCTTGCACAGCACCTCGACCAAAGTGGTCTTGCCGGAACCGACCGGCCCGCCGACGCCGACGCGCAAGGGGGGCAGCTTCTTGCTGCGGCCGGGGATGTTGTGCAGGGCTGTGCTCATGGCGAGGCTGTGTCAGGATGGTGGATGACGAAACGCATGCAAGCATAGTGCCATGGCGCTCAACATCCGCCGGGCCGGCGCCACCGATGCCCTGGCGCTCGCCGATCTGTACCTGGCCGCCCGCAAGACCCACCTGGCCTTCGCGCCGCTGGCCCATGGCGACGACGAGGTGCGCGTCTGGATCGCTGAGCGGCTGCTGCCGGCCGGCTCGACCTGGCTGATCGAGGATGAGGCGCAGGCGCTGGGCCTGCTGAGCCACAGCGTCGATGCCGACGGCCGGGCCTGGATCGACCAGCTCTACCTGCGGCCCGACCTGGTCGGCCGGGGTCTGGGCACGCGGCTGCTGACTCATGCGCTGGCAGGCCTGCCGCGCCCGCTGCGGCTCTACACCTTCCTGGCCAATGCGGGCGCGCAGCGCTTCTACGAGCGCCATGGCTTCGCGGTGATCGCCGCCGGCGACGGTTCGGACAATGAGGAGGGTTGCCCGGACCTGCTGATGGAGCTGCGCGGCTGAGCCGGGGCGCGGCATGCGCCTGGGAGAGAAGAAAGCGCCCCGGGGTTCGCTGCACAAGGACGATCGCCGCAAGGGCCCGGCCCTTGCGGCGTCGACATCAGCGATGTCTTACGCGGGATCAGGGCTTGGTCTTGCCCTCGGTGGCGGGCTTGGCCTCGGCCTTGTCCTTGGCCATCTGCTTGTCCTGCTTCTTCGCATGCTTGGCATCGGCCTTCATGTCGGCCTTCGCATCGGCCTTCGCCGCGGAAGCGGCCGTCGCCGGCATGGCGGGCGTGGCCGGCGTGGCGGCAACGGCCGGGGTAGCCGGTGTGGTGGCCGTGGCCGGCATGGCGGGCTTCGCCGGTGTTGCGGGCGTGGCAGGGGTCGCGGGCGTGGCCTGGGCCAATGCGACGCCGGCGGCGAGCGACAGCAGGGCGGGGATCAGTGCGGTCTTCAGGGCATTCATCAGGATCTCTCCAGGTTGCGAAAGGGTATGCACACAACGAGTCCCGCGGGCGCGGCGTTGACCCTGCGGCGCCCCGCGTTTCAATGTCTTACAGCTGTTGAAACTGATGCACGATCGCGTCGGTCAGCGAGCCGCGCACCTCGCGCCGGTACAGCAGGCCGATGCCGCGCAGCAGCCCGGCCTCGGGCAGCGCGATCACCCGCAGGGTCAGGTCTTGCTCCCAGCTGGCGCTGCGCAGCCGCGGCAGCAGCGCGACGCCGACCTTCTGGCGCACCAGCTCGGCCAGGGCCTCGATCGAGTTCAGCTCCAGGAATTCCTGCACCGGGACCTTGAGCCGGCGCAGCGCCCGCTCGACCAGGGCGCCGGTGCGCTCGGCGCGATCGAAGCGCAGGAAGGGCTGCTCGGCCAGCAGCTGCGCCGCGCTGCGGCGGCGGCTGTCGGCATGGGCCAGCAGCACCAGCGCTTCCTCGTAGAGCGGGCTCCAGCCCAGACCGGCCGGCGGGCGACCCGGGCCGCGCACCAGCACGGCGGCATCGAGCTGTCCGCTCTCCACCATCGCGGCGAGCTCGCCCGATTTGGCGGACACCAGCTTCAGCTCCAGGCCGGCATGCGCCTGCTTCAATGCCACCACCGCATGGGCCAGCGGCGCCACCGCCGAGACCACGGCACCGATGCGGTAGGCCCCGGCCATCGGGTCGGCGCGCAGGGCGGCGTCGCGCAGTTCCTCGTGCAGCTGCGCGTCCAGCGCCAGCATGCGTTCGGCCCAGGGCAGCAGGGCTTGGCCGGCGGCGTTGAGCTGGGCCGAGCGCCCGCCCTGTCCGCCCTGGCCACCGCCGCGGTCGAACAGCGTCCGCTTCAGCTCGGCCTCCAGATTGCGCATCTGCAGGCTGACCGCGGCCTGGGTCAGCGAAACCCGGGCCGCGCCGGCGGCAAAGGAGCCCTGGCGGGCGACGGCGACAAAGCTCCTGAGGGTGCGCAGGCTGGGCATGGAAAGAATTCCTTGTGATGTCGGCAAGAATTATTAGCTTTTCTTGTGATGGGCCGGGCTCCACAATCGCCGGCAGGCAGATTGCAAGGAGTGTTGTTGATGACGACGACGAAGCTGCGCCGCTGGGCGAGCGCTGCGACCTTGGGCGTGCTGGCGCTGCTGGCCCAGACACAGGCCCTGGCCCAGGGCTATCCGAACCGCCCGATCCGCTTGGTCGTGCCCTTTCCGGCCGGCGGCGCGACCGATCTGCTGGCGCGTGCGATCACGCAGAAGCTCGGCGCCCAGCTGGGTCAGCAGATCGTGGTGGACAACAAGGCCGGCGCCGGCGGCAGCCTGGGTTCCGGCGAGGCGGCCAAGGCCGCGCCGGACGGCTACACCCTGCTGATCGCGACCAGCAGCACCCACTCGATCGGCCCGCACCTGAACGCCAAGCTCGGCTACAAGGTGGACGAGGACTTCACGCCGGTGGCCCATGTGGCGAACGCGGCCAATGTGGTGCTGGTCACGCCCGGCCTGCCGGTCAAGGACATCAAGGAGCTGATCGCGCTGGCCAAGGTCAAGCCGGGCCAGCTGAACTACGCCTCCAGCGGCAACGGCACCATCGTGCATCTGAGCAGCGAGGCCTTCAAGAGCCAGGCCGGCGTGTTCATCACCCACATTCCCTACCGCGGCACCGCGCTGGCGATTCCCGACCTGGTGGCGGGCAACACCCAGCTGCTGTTCGATTCCATCGTCTCCGGCATGCCGCATGTCAAGGATGGCCGCCTGAAGGCCCTGGCCGTGACCGGCAAGACCCGCTCGACGCTGGCGCCGGAGCTGCCCACGGTGTCGGAGTCCGGCCTGCCCGGCTACGAGTCGGTCACCTGGTTCGGCATCTATGGCCCCAAGGGCCTGCCGCCGGCCATCGTGGCCAGGCTCAACAGCGAGTTCAATGCCGCGATGCAGTCGGCCGAGCTGCGCGAGCGCCTGGCCAAGCTGGGGGCGGAGCCGGCCGGCGGCAGCAGCCCGGCCCAGTTCGCCGCGATGGTCAAGGCCGACAGCGAGCGCTGGGGCCGCCTGATCCGTGAACGCAAGATCACCGTGGAGTGAAATGACATGAGCAGCAATTTCGACTGGACCAGCGGCTACGCCAGCCGGCGCAGCCCCGTGTTCGCGCGCAACATCGTCTCGACCTCGCATCCGCTGGCCGCCCAGGCCGGCCTGCGCATCCTGGCCCAGGGCGGCAATGCGGTGGATGCCGCGATCGCCACCGCGGCCTGCATGACCCTGGTCGAGCCCTGCAGCAACGGCCTGGGCTCGGACGCCTTCGCCATCCTGTGGGACGGCCGGCAGCTGCACGGCCTGAACGCCTCGGGCCGCGCGCCGCAGGCCTGGGACCTCGGCTATTTCCGCAAGAAGTACGGCGCCGCTGCCAAGAGCCTGCCCAAGCGCGGCTGGGATTCGGCCACCGTGCCCGGCGCGGTGGCCGGCTGGGTGGCCTTGAGCGAGCGCTTCGGCAAGCTGCCCTTCGCCGACCTGATGGCGCCGGCCATCGAGATCGCCGAGCGCGGCTATGCGGTGCCGGTCATCGTGCAGCAGAAATGGACCTTGGCCTCCAAGGTGGAGGAGCTGGTGTCGCAGCCCGGCTTTGCCGAGGCCTTCCTGCCCAAGGGCCGGGTGCCCGATGTCGGCGAGCTGTTCCAGTTCAAGGCCGCGGCCCGCACCTTGCGCCTGATCGCCGAGACCAAGGGCGAGGCCTTCTATCGCGGCGAGGTGGCGGCGGCCGTCGAGGCCTTCGCCAAGCAGACCGGCGGTGCGATGACGGCCGCCGACTTCGCGGCCTACCAGCCCGAGTGGGTCACCCCGATCAGCCAGGACTATGCCGGCCACACCCTGCACGAGATCCCGCCGAACGGCCAGGGCATCGCCGCGCTGATCGCGCTGGGCATCCTCAAGCACCTCGACATGGCGTCCCACCAGGTCGACGGCGTGGCCTCGCAGCATCTGCAGATCGAGGCCATGAAGCTGGCCTTCGCCGACGTCTACCGCTATGTGGCCGAGCCCGGCGACATGCGGGTGACGGCGGCGCAGCTGCTGGACCCGGCCTACCTGGCCGAGCGCGCCAAGCTGATCGACATGAAAAAGGCGCAGGACTTCAGGTGCGGCAACCCGGTCCGGGGCGGCACCATCTACCTGACCGCGGCCGACGAGAGCGGCATGATGGTCAGCTTCATCCAGAGCAACTACATGGGCTTCGGCTCGGGCCTGGTCGTGCCGGGCTATGGCGTCTCGCTGCAGAACCGCGGCCACGGCTTCACGCTCGAGGACGGCCATGCCAACCAGGTCGCCCCGGGCAAACGCCCCTTCCACACCATCATCCCGGCCTTCCTGACCAAGGACGGCCAGCCGGTGATGAGCTACGGCGTGATGGGCGGCAATATGCAGCCGCAGGGCCATATGCAAACCCTGATCCGCATGCTGGACTACCGGCAGCATCCGCAGGCCGCCTGCGACGCGCCGCGCTGGCGCTTCAACGAGGGCCTGTCGATCAATGTCGAGCCGCATATGAAGCCCGACACCATCGAGGGCCTGCGCGCGCTGGGCCACGAGATCGGCGACATCCACGACAGCTATCAGGACTTCGGCGCCGGCCAGTTCATCTGGCGCCTGGGCGACCCGGCGGTGGAGGGCTATGTGGCGGCCAGCGATCCGCGCCGTGATGGCGCCGCCGCCGGCTACTGAGCGCCCCCAATCCTGTCGCATCGCCTGCCCCGCGGGGGCAGGCAAACTCGGGAACGGCGCTGCCTGAGCGCGCCGGACCAGGCTGGCCGCGCCCGCCGGGCGGGCCGATCCCGGCGGCATGGCGGCATGACGACAAGGGCGGCCGGCCGCTGCGCGCTACGCGCCCCGATTGAAACGCAGCGAACTTGTCCGCCATCGGGCCAGCCTGTACGATCCGGGCTCAAACCAAGAACACCCATGACCAAGCTTCTCGACCGCACCAGACCCAGCGCGCCCCGCGCCGCGGCCGTGCGCGCTCGCGGTCATGCGGCCTAGGCGCTCGACGCCTTCTTTCCTCTCCCCGTTCCAGGTCCGTCGCAGGCCCGCCTCATGAGGGCAGGGCGCCGATCTTGTGTTCAATTCTTTCGGAGACATCCATGCAAACCCGGCCACAGACCTGGTTTGACCGGCTCAAGCAAGCGCTGACGCTCCCCCCGGGCGATCTGCTGCGCGACCTGGTTTACCGTCGCCTCTGGACCTCGATCCTGATCAGCTCGCTGGGCGGGCAGATCACCATGCTGGCCCTGCCGCTGACCGCGGCGGTGCTGCTCGATGCCAGCCCCACGCAGATGGGCCTGCTCACCGCGATGGAGATCGCACCCTTCGTGCTGTTCTCGCTGCCCTCGGGCGTCTGGCTGGACCGGGTGCGCAAGCTGCCGGTCTATATCTGGGGCGAGACCTGCCTGGCCCTGGTCGTCGCCACCGTGCCGCTGGCGGCCTGGATGGACTGGCTGTCGATGACCTGGCTCTATGTCGTGGGTTTCGTGCTGGGCACGGTCTACACGACGGCCGGCAGCGCCGCGCAGATCGTGCTGACCCAGGTGGTGGGGCGCGAGCGCCTGGTCGAGGCCCATGCGAAGAACGCGCTGGCCTCGTCCGGCGCCGAGGTGGCCGGCCCCGGCCTCGCCGGCGCGCTGATCAAGCTGCTGGGCGCGCCGATGGCGCTGGCGGTGGACGCCGTGCTGGTGCTGGTCTCGGCCCTGATCCTGCGCGGCATCAAGATCCAGGAACAGCTGCGCGTGCACCCGGAGGCCGACTTCTGGCGCGACCTGAAGGCGGGCGTGCGCTTCGTGCGCAACAAGCGCCTCCTGATCAGCCTGGCGACGGCGGTGGGCTGCTGGCAGCTCTGCCACAACGCGGCGCTGGTCGTGCAGATCCTCTTCGCCACGCGCGTGCTGGGCCTGTCGGGCCAGACCGTGGGCCTGTCCTATGTGGCCCTGGGCGCCGGCACGGTGCTGGCCAGCATCCTCGGCCACCGCATCAGCCGGCGGCTGGGCCCCGGCCCCTGCCTGGTGACGGGCTTCGGCATCTGCGGCCTGGGCTGGCTGATGCTGTCCGTCGCGCCGGCCAATGCCTGGGGCGTGGCGGCCTTCGCCTTCATGCTGTTCGCCTTCGGCGTCGGCGCGGTGCTGATCTTCATCAACTTCCTGTCCCTGCGCCAGGCGGTGACGCCGGCGCCGATGCTGGGCCGCATGACCAGCACGATGCGCTGGCTGATCCTGATCCCGGCCGGGCCCGGCGCCCTGCTGGGCGGCTGGCTGGGCGAGCATGTGGGGCTGCGCTCGGCCCTGGGCTTCGCGGGCGTGGGCGGGCTGCTGCTGGCCGGCTTCGCCTGGCGGCATGCGACGATCCGCGAGCTGCGCGAACTGCCCAGGCCCGACGAGCCGACCGAGTCGGCCCTGGGCGCCGAGGCCCTGCCGGGCCTGGCGCCGGCCGCGCTGGTGCCGAGCAAGTAAGGACCATCCGATGGCAACGCCCGACCCCGTGCTGATCAAGGTGCCCGAGCAGATCGTCACCGAGCGCCTGGTGATCGCCGCGCCGCGCGTCGGCCTGGGCCAGGCGCTGAACGCGGCGATCTGCGAGTCGCTTGCGGAGTTGCGGCCCTGGATGCCCTGGGCGCAGAGCGCGCCGACGGTGGAAGAGAGCGAGACCGTGCTGCGCCATCAGCTCGCCAAGTTCCTGCTGCGCAGCGATCTGGCCTACCAGATCTATGCGAAGACGCCGTCCGGCGAGCCCGGCCGCCTGCTGGGCGGCACCGGCCTGCACCGGCTGGACTGGCAGCTGCGGCGCTTCGAGATCGGCTACTGGATACGCAGCAGCGCCTGCGGCCGGGGCTATGTGTCCGAGGCCGTGCAGGCCCTGGCCCGCATGGCCTTCGAGGAGCTGCGCGCGCGCCGTGTCGAGATCCGCATGGACCCGCTGAACCTGCGCAGCCGCGCCGTGGCCGAGCGCTGCGGCTTCGAGCTGGAGGGCGTGCTGCGGCAGGACAGCCTGACGCCCGCCGGCGAACCGCGCGACAGCTGCGTCTACGCCCGCATCGCGCCGCCCGCTACAGCTTGACCTCCAGCCGCAGCTGCCAGGCGGTGAAGGTGCGGCCGTGGTTCTCGGTCGTGATCTGCTGCTCGCCGGTGTTGATCACGCTGCCGGTGTTGTAGTCAAGCGGCGCCAGATTGCTGGCCGACAGGCGCAGCGCCCAGTCGCGGTCGATGTTCCACAGCGCGAAGGCGTCGAACACCCGCTTGCGCGCGTTGTGGCTCTCCTGCAGCAGGGTCTGCTGCACCCGATTGGACGGCACGAAGTTGAGGTTGGCGCCCAGCGACAGCGGCAGGCTGCGCAGCCGGTAGTCGGCGCCCAGGTTGGCGGTGTAGCGCGGCTGCTGGTCGAGCTTGTTGTTGGGCCCGGGGATGCCATCCACCTTGGAGTGGAACAGGCTCAGATTGCTGCGCAGCGACACCGGCAGCGCGTCCTCGAAGAACTCGTCGAGGCGGAACTTGGCCTCCAGCTCGATGCCCGTGGTCAGGGCCTTGCCGATGTTCGTCGGGCGCGAGACCCAGCGCTTGTCGGCGGACCAGGACACCTCCTCCAGGCTGGTGACATTGCGCATCAGGTCGCTGATGCGGCGCGCGAACAGGCTGGCGCTGAGCACGCCGCCCTTGCCGAGGTAGCGCTCCAGCGCCAGGTCGACGCCGATCGCGGTCTCGGGTTTGAGCTTGGGATTGCCGGCGCGGTCGGGGTAGTTGGCGGTGTTGGCGCCGCTGGGGAACTGGGCGTTGATCGTGGGACGGCCGATCAGGTCCTGGGTGCTGGGCGCGCGGTAGCTGCGCGTCAGGCTCATGCGCAGCTGGTCGCGGCTCTTCTCGTCGGGCTTCCAGACCGCGTGCAGCAGCGGGGTCAGCACCTTGGAGGTGTTGCCGATGGTGCCGTAGCTGGCCCCCTTGCTCTCGGTGCGTATGCCTTCCCAGCGCAGGCCGGCGTAGGTCGACCATTGCTTGCTCGGGTTCCACTCGTCCTGCAGATAGCCGGCCAGGCGCAGGGTGGAGGCGTCGAACTCGTCGCCGAACTCTTCCAGCGCCAGCACCCGCAGGCCGTCGTACAGGGTCTCGCGGGTCTGGCTGCGCTTGTTGCCCTCGAGCTCCAGGCCGGCCACCAGGCTGTGCTCGACGCCGTCGACCTGGCCCATCTGGTGCGAGAGCTTGGAGGCCAGGCTCCAGTTGCGGTCGTCGTTGCGCGTGCGGTCGAACTGGCTGCGGTAGGGCGCCAGCGCGCCGGGCTGGCCGACGAACTCCCGGCGCAGGCTGTCGTTGTCCATCTCGGCGCGGCCCAGGCCGCCGCGCAGCTCCAGCCGCGTGTCCTCGGACAGGCGCTTCACCAGCATCGTATTGATGCGCAGCATGTTGAAGTCCGACTCGCCGTGGGTATTGGCCTGGTCGAAGCTGGTGCCGGGGCTCTGGCGGAACTCGCTGTCGCTCTCGCCCCGGGCCAGCACGGCGAAGGGCATCACGGTCAGCATGTCGCCGTCGGGCAGGCGCAGCTGCAGCCGGCCGTTGGCGTTCAGGCTGCGGCGCTGGTCCAGGCTCTCGCCGCTGTTGTGCTGGAAGGTCTCGCTGCCGGTCTTGAGGTCGCGCGTCGTGATGCGGGTGTCGACATCGTCGCGGCGCTTGTTGTCGGTGGCGGTGAGGGTCAGGTTGTAGGCCCCGCCTGCGTCGTTGAGCTTGTCGTTGCGCGTCCAGGAGGATTGCGGCTTGATGTCGCCACGCTCGCTGCCCAGCACCAGGCGCAGGTCGTTCAGGCGCTTCTGCAGTGCCTCGCGCAGCACGATGTTGATGGTGCCGGCCACGGCACGTGCGCCGTATTCGGCGGTGGGCGCGCGCAGCACCTCGATGCGCTCGATCTGGTCGGGCGGCAGCTGGTCCAGCGAGAAGCTGGGCGGCATGCGCTCGCCATTCACCAGGATCTGGGTGTAGCCGCCGCCCATGCCGCGCATGCGGATCTCGCCGCCGCGGCCCGGGCGGCCGCCCAGCGTGACGCCGGGCAGGCGCTTCAAGACATCGGCCACGCTGGCGTCGCCGAAGCGCTCGATCTCCTCGCGGCCCACGATGATCTTGGAAGCGGTCGAGGCGCGACGCTGCGCGCTGTCGCTGGCGCCGCCCTGTACCTCGACGCGGTCCAGGCGTTCGTTGGCGTTGTTGCCGGGGTTCGCGGGGCTGCCGTCGGCCCGGGTCAGCGGCGGGCGCTGCGCGGGGCGGGCCGGGCGGCTGGGCGCGGTCTGCGGCTTCTCGTCGGCAGGGTCAGCGGCGGGCGGCGGGTTCTGCGCCCAGGCCGTCTGCAGGCTCAGCAGCGCCGCAGCCAGGCCGAGGCCGAGCGGACGAGGGCGGAAGGAACGGCGGACAGCGGACATGGGCCGGCTCGGAATCGCAGGGGCCGCCAGCTTCGCATGAGCCGCCGTCTCCCGACCGCGCGGGGGCCAAGGGTTTTAAATTCTTTACAGAAACTGTGGCGTTCAGGCGCTGCTGCGCTCGAAGCGCAGGCCCTTGATGCGCGCGCTGTCGACCGTGAACCCGCTCACGCGGCCGGCCGCATCGCGCGTCAGGCGCAGCAGCTGGCTGCTCTGCATCCAGTAGCCCTGGCCATGCAGCTCGACCAGATCGCCATCCAGGCCGCGCAGGGTCCAGGGGCCGGGCAGCTTGAGCAGCGGCCCCTCGGCCCACAGCTCGCTGCCGGCGATGCGCCAGCGGCTGGCGCAGTCGGCGCCGCAGAACTCGCCGTCCAGCCCCGGCGGCAGGGCGGGGCGCTCGGCGAGGCGGTGGCAGCGTGCCTGGCGGCCGGCACCGATGTCCAGCCGCAGCCGGCCTTCGGCGTCCAGCGGCTCGGCGGGAATCTCCAGCTCGTAGGCGCCGCGCAGCGGCTGCCAGCGACCGTCGGCCTGCTGCTGCAGCTCGAAGGGCATGCCCCATTGATGCGCCATCAACTGGCCGCTCTTCAGCGCCGTCAGTTCCAGCAGCTGGCCCAGTTCGGGGTCCAGCCACAGCCCGGCCAGCGTGTCGGCTGCCGCGGGGCGGGGCGCCGCGGCCGGCTTGTTCAGCAGCAGGCGCGCCACCTCGCGGGCGCGCTTGTACGGGTTGTTGGCGCCATCGTTGGTGATCGCGACGATGGCCAGCTTGGCCTCGGGCAGCAGCAGGAACTCGGTGCGGAAGCCCGGCCACAGGCCGCCATGGCCGATGGTGCCCAGGCCGTCCAGCTCGCCATGCTCCAGGCCGTGCGCATAGGGCGAGGCGAAGCCGCCGGCCAGCGGCACCCTGGCCATCAGCGCGGCCGACACATCGGCCACGCCGGCCGCCGGCTCCAGCAGATGGGCGGCCCACAGCAGCAGGTCCTGCACGCTGGAGACCATGCCGCCCTCGCCGCCATGCTCGAAGCCATGCTGGGCGCGCCTCCACTGGCCGCGGCCATCGCCCAGATAGGGCGTGGCCAGGCCCGCCAGCGGCAGGTCGCTCTCGACCAGCATGCGGGTCGAGCCCATGTTCAGCGGCTCGAAGAACTCGCGGCGCAGGAACTCGTCCAGGCTCTGGCCGCCGACGCGTTCGGCGATCAGGCCCAGCAGCGCGAAGCCGCTGTTGCAGTAGAGAAAACGGCTGCCCGGCGCGAAGTTCAGATGCCGGCAGCGCGCGATCACCTGCAGCAGCTGGGCGCGCGTGATGCGCTGGTCCATCTGCACGCCGCCCAGGCGCAGCAGCTCCAGCATGTCGGGCAGGCCGCTGGTGTTGCGCATCAGATGGCCGATGCGCACCGGCTGCGGCCATTCGGGCAGCTCGGGCAGATGCCGCCGCACATCGTCGTCCTGGCTCAGCAGGCCGCGCCGCTCCAGCAGCAGCACCGCCGCCACCGTGAACTGCTTGGACACCGAGGCGATGCGCAGCAGGCTGTCTGCACGCAGCGGCGCGCGCTGCTCCAGGCTGGCCAGGCCGTAGCCCTTGGCCAGCAGCAGCTCGCCGTCCTGCATCACGCCCAGCGCATAGCCGGGGGCGGGGCGCCCGGCGAGGTCGGCGAACAGGGCATCGATGCGGGTCTGCAGGCTGCTGCTCATGGCTGGCGCTCCTCCTCTGAGGCCGCCAGTCTAAGCCCCGCCGCGCTTGCTGCGGATATGCGCGTGCGCAGCGCGGCTGCGCTCTTTCCACTGGCGCATCAGCTCGTGGCGGTCCTGCACGCTCATGCCCTCGCGCCGCGCCTCGCGCTGCAGCTTCTGGTAGCTCTTGAGCCGCGCCGGCGCCAGCGCGGCGCGCACCGCGCAGCCGGGCTCCTCCTGGTGGCTGCAGTTGCGGAAGCGGCAATGCCGGGCCAGCGCGGACACGTCGTCGAAGGCCTGCTCCAGCTCGGCGCTGCTGGCGTCGAGCTGCAGGCCGCGCAGGCCCGGCGTGTCGATGATGCAGGCGCCGTCGGCGCTGCGGTGCAAGGTGCGCACCGTCGTCGTGTGGCGGCCGCGGCTGTCGTCCGCGCGCACCGTGCCGGTGTCCTGCAGCGCGGCCTCGCACAGGGTGTTGGTCAAGGTGGACTTGCCGGCACCGCTGGAGCCGAGCAGCACCAGGGTCTGGCCCGGGCCCAGCCAGGGCGCCAGGCGCGCGCGCGTCGTGGCCTGCGTGCCGTCGACCGCCAGCACGGCCATCACGCCGCCATCGGACCGGCGGCTGTGGGCCAGATGGTCCTCCACCTCGGCCAGGCGCGCCTCCACGTCGCGGCACAGATCGGCCTTGCTGAGCACGACCACGCTGGCGACGCCGGCCGCGCGCGTCAGCACCAGGTAGCGGTCCAGGCGCGCCAGCTTGAAGTCATGGTCCAGGCCCATCACCAGCAGGGCCGTGTCCACATTGCTGACCAGGGCCTGGCGCTGGCCCTCGGGGTCGCGGCGCGACAGCGTGTTCAGCGGCGGCACGCGCTGCTGCACCCAGGTCTGCTCGCCCTGGGTGTCGGCCAGCACCCAGTCGCCGACGGCCAGCTGCTCGCCGCTGGCGAACAGCTGCTGCTGCAGGGCCGGCAGCAGGTGGGCGCGGCAGGCGCCGGTCGGGGACTGCAGGCTCAGGCGATCGCGCTGCACCTCGGTGACGCGCCACAGCCGGGTGGCGGGGCCGGCTTCGAGTCCGGTCACTTGGGAAAGCATGGAAGGATTCAGGCCCAGCGCGCGCAGGGCCTCGATGTCGAGGGTCTCGAGCATGATGATGATGTTTTCCGACGAACGAACGGTTCCGGGCCGGAGCCGGTGTGCCGGTCCAGGTCCTAGATCCCAAAGGTCCCAAAGGTCCCAAAGGGGGGGAAGGTCGTTGCGTCGGCCGCGCGAGCGCGGCGGCGGCGGGAAGCGCTGTTAGGCTTCCGGGGCGCGCAGCACGGGAGTGGCGGCCGACGACGGCAGGGCAAGATCAGATGCGGCCATGGCGGACTCCCGTGTTGAGTTGAAGACGAGGGCGTAATGTGCGGCCGGCGGCGCGCGCCGGTCAAGCCTCATGTGCACGCGGCGCCACAAAAGCAAAGGGCCAGTCCCTTGCGGGATTGGCCCTCTCTTACCGGACATCACCGCAGGGGTGGCGACGGGTTCTTCCTACGTCGGCGCTGGTCACGGGTTCCAGGTCTCTGCCCAATTTGCAGCCGGTTCTCGCCTCGGTGCTTCGCAGTATGTCGCTCGTTTGTGACGGCTGTTTGACGATAAGCAAGGCTTTGACGCTTCTCAGCGATCGATCTCGATCACCACCTTGCCCTGCGCGCGGCCCTCGGCCACCAGCGCGTGAGCCGCCTCGATGTCGGCCAGGCCGAAGCGGCGCAGATCCAGGCGCGGCCTCAGGCTGCCGGCGTCCACCAGCGCGGCCACTTCGTCAAGGATCTCGCCATGGCGCTCGCGGCCCTGGCCGCTCAGCAGGGGCAGCAGGGTGAACACGCCCGAGTAGCTGGCGGCGCGCAAGGACAGCGGCGCCAGCGCATGCGTACCCCAGCCCAGCGCGCTGAGCACATGGCCGCCGTAGACGCGCGCGGCCTGGAAGGAGGCGTCCAGCGTGGCGCCGCCCACCGTGTCGAACACGATGTCGAAGCCGGCGCCGCCGGTGAGGCGCTGCACATAGCCGGCCACCGTGTCGCGTTCGTAGTCGATGGCCGTTGCGCCATAGGCCTCGACGAGCGCGGCCTGCTCGGCGCTGACGGTGGCGAAGGCCCGGGCGCCGCGCGCCAGCGCCAGCTGCAGCGCCACATGACCGACGCCGCCGGCGCCGCCATGCACCAGCACGGTCTGGCCCGCGCGCACCGCGGCGCGGTCCACCAGGCCTTCCCAGGCGGTGATCGCCACCAGGGGCAGGGCGGCGGCCTCGCGCATCGACAGCGTCGCCGGCTTGCCGGCCAGCAGCCGCGCGTCGACCGCGGCGTACTCGGCCAGCGAGCCCTGGGCGCCGCCGATGCCGGTGGCCATGCCGAAGACCTCATCGCCCACCGCGAAGCGCGTCACGCCGGGGCCGACCTCCGCGACGACGCCGGCCAGGTCGAGGCCCAGCACCGCGGGCAGCGGCTGGTGCGCATGGGCGGCGCGGCCGGCGCGGATCTTGGTGTCCAGCGGGTTGACGCCGCTGGCCTGGATGCGCACCAGCACCTGGCCTTCGGCGGGCACGGGGCGCGGCAGGCTGACGCGCTGGAAGGGGCCGTCGACCTGGTCGACGCGCAGGGCCTGCATCAGGGGGATAGGGTTCGTCACGGTGAAGCTCCGCTTGAAAGGGATGGCTTCATTGTTGAAATTTCAGATCTGAATTGGAATCGACAGAAATGTCTTTGCTTGATGCAGATTTGTATGATGGACCGATGATGGAATGGAGCGACCTGCGCATCTTCCTGGCCGTGGTGCGGGCCGGCTCGCTGGGCGGGGCCGCGCGCCTGACCGGCCGGAGCCAGCCGACGATGGGCCGGCGGCTGACGGCGCTGGAGGCGGCGCTGGGCCAGCGCCTGTTCCAACGCAGCACCCAGGGCCTGGTGCTGACCGACGAGGGCGCGGCCGTGCTGGCCCATGCCGAACGCATGGAGGAGGAGGCGCTCGGCCTGCAGCGCGTGCTGGCGGGGCAGGGCGGGGCGCTGCAGGGGCTGCTGCGCATCTCCTCGTCCGACTGGTTCGGCGTGCACCTGCTGACCCCGGTGCTGGCCGAGTTCGGCGCGGCCCATCCCGGCGTGACCCTGGAGCTGCTGACCGACGCGCGCCTCTTGAGCCTGGCGCGGCGCGAGGCCGACCTGCTGTTCCGCATCAAGCCCTTCGACGAGCCCGACATCGTGGCGCGCCGGCTGATGCGGATCGACTACGGGCTCTACCAGGCGCGCGGCGCCGCGCGCCCCAAGACGGGCGGCGCCGGCGAAGGGCTGGCCCTGGTGACGATGGACGCGGCCTTCAGCGAGATGCCCGACGCGCAATGGCTGCGCGAGCGCCTGCCGCGCGCGCGCGTGGCCTTCCAGAGCAACAGCCGCGAGGCGCAGGCGCGCGCCTGCGCGGCCGGCCTGGGCCTGGCGGTGCTGCCCCGTCCGCTGGGCGATGCGCAGCCGGGGCTGCAGCGCGTGGCGCTGCGCGGCCAGGCCGCGCCGCCGGGCCGCGAGGTCTGGCTGGGCTACCACCGCGACCTGCGCCGGCTGGCGCGGCTGCGCGCGCTGCTGGAGCTGGTGTTCGCGCGCCTAGGCGCGGACCGGGACTGAGCGGCGCCGGATCGCCACCGCCATCAGCGCGGCCAGCAGGCAGGCCGCGCCGGCCGTGTAGAGCGCCGGCGAATAGCTCAGGAGCAGGCCGCGCGACAGGCCTGCGCCCCAGGCCGCCACCGCGGCGCCGATCTGGTGCGCCGCGAAGATCCAGCCGAACACCAGGCCCACGCGCGCGGCGCCGAAGCGCTCGGCGGTCAGCTTGACCGTGGGCGGCACGGTGGCGATCCAGTCCAGGCCGTAGAACACCGCGAACAGCGACAGGCCGTAGAGCGTGTACTCGGCATGCGGCAGCCACAGCAGCGAGAGGCCGCGCAGGCCGTAGTACCAGAACAGCAGCTTGCGCGTGTCGTAGCGGTCGGAGAGCCAGCCCGAGGCGATCGTGCCGATGAAGTCGAACACGCCCATCAGCGCCAGCACCGAGGCGGCCGGCAGCGCCGCCAGGCCGTAGTCGCCGCACAGCGAGATGAAATGGGTCTGCACCAGGCCGTTGGTCGACAGGCCGCAGATGAAGAAGGTGCCGAACAGCAGCCAGAAGGTCGGCTCGCGGCTGGCCTCGCGCAGCGCGACGAAGGGCGTGGCGAAGCCCATGCGCGGCGGCGCGACCGGCGCGGGCGCGTCGGCAGCCTCGCCGTAGGCGCGCAGGCCCAGGTCGGCCGGCCGGTCGTGCATCAGCAGCCACACCAGGGCCATCACCACCAGGCAGATCGCCGCCAGCGGCGCCAGTGGCGAGCGCCAGCCCCATTGCTCGATCATCCAGGCGGCGACCGGCAGGCAGGCCAGCTGGCCGGTGGCGGCGCTGGCGGTCAGCACGCCCATCACCAGGCCGCGGCGCGTGGCGAACCAGCGGTTCGACACCACCGCGCCCAGCACCAGGGCGGTCATGCCGCTGCCCAGGCCCAAGAGCAGGCCCCACAGCACGACCAACTGCCACAGCTGGGTGATGAAGGCGGCCAGCAGCATGCCGGCGCCGACCAGGGCCAGCGCGACGCTGACCACCACGCGCAGGCCGAAGCGCTCCATCAGCACCGCGGCGAACGGTCCCATCAGGCCGAACAGCGCGAAGCGCAGCGCCAGCGCCGAGGAGATCTCGCCGGTGCTCCAGCCGAATTCCTTGGCCAGCGGCTGCAGCATCGCGCCGGGCAGGCCCAGCGCGGCCGACATGAAGAGCATGGTGAGAAAGGTCAGCGCGGCGATCACCCAGCTGAAGTGCAGGCCGCGGGCGGTCAGCCAGGCCGAGAGGCGGGGAGCGAGCATGTGAGGCGTCTTGTTTTATTGATGATGATCGTAATATATGCATTTGATGATGACCGCACTCAAAAACGGGGGAATCACTACAATCTCCGACTTATGAAGGTCAGCAAAGCCCAGTCCGCCGAGAACCGCCAGGCCATCGTCGATGCCGCCGCCAGGCTCTATCGCGAGCGCGGCTTCGCCGGTGTCGGCGTGGCCGAGATCAGCCGCGAGGCCGGCTTCACCCATGGCGGCTTCTACGGCCGCTTCCCGTCCAAGGATGCGCTGGCGGCCGAGGCCTGCCAGCAGTCGCTGGGCCAGACCCTGGCGAAGCTGCAGGCCTCGCTGGGCCAGCATCGCGGCGACGCGGGGCCCTATTTCCAGCGCTATCTGCGTGCCGAACACCGCGACCACCCCGGCGAGGGCTGCGCGATCGCGGCGCTGGCCGTCGATGCGGCGCGCGCCGAAGGCCCCATCGCCGCGGCCTTGACCGAGGGCATTGCCGGCTATCTGCAGGCTCTGGCCACGCATCGGCCGGACGGCAGCCTGGCCGATGCGCCGACCGAGGAGGACAAGGCCCGCGCGGTCCTCGCCCTGTCGGCCCTGGTGGGCGGCCTGGTGCTGGCGCGCGCGACGGCCGCGGCCGCACCGGTGCTGTCGGACGAGATCCTGGCCCTGCTGCCCGAGAGGCTGGGCGAGCTGTGGGCCCGCGCTTAGCCGGCTGTTGAAAACCTACTGCGGCGACCATCTGCGGCGTTGCGCGGCGCTCGGAATCCTCACGTACAGGAAGTACGTTCCGGTTCCTGCGCTCCGGGCGCCTAGCAGCTGGCCGTCCTCGCGAC
>NZ_JBWKPM010000045.1:0-27919 GCF_059418245.1 Roseateles sp. GW821-FHT09B06
CGTCAGGCTATTTACCCCCAGAACCCCCGCCTCAGCAATGTGGCGGGGGTTTTGCTTTTGCAGCGGGCGAAATGCTACTGCTTGCCGATGGCGGCGGCGGCGGTAGCCGCCGAGCGCGTCCGCCAGACGGTGGGGGGCATGCCGGTTTGGCGTTGATAGAACCGCGCGAAATAGGCCTGATCGACGAAGCCCAGGCCGTGGGCAATCTGTTTGATGCTCATGCCGGTGTAGGCCAGTTCCCGCTGCGCTTCCAGCAGCAGGCGGGCTTGCAGCAGGCTCAAGGCGGAGCGGCCCAGCACCTGACGGCAGACGCGGTTGAGCTGCGTGCCGGTAATGCCCAGCCGTTCGGCGCAGTTGGACAGCGCGGGTTGCGCACGGAATTCCTGCTCGATCAGCGCCTGATAGCGCCGCACATGCTCCTGGGCCCGGCTGCCTTGCCTATGCGTGGCCCCATCCAGCGGCAGGCTGCGTGCGCAAACCACCAGGAGCTGCAGCAGCGCGCTGTCGATGGCCAGGGCGCGCCATCCCCTGGCTGCGCCAAGGAACTCGTCGCGCAGATTCAACATGGCGCCGCAAATCCGGCCCGCCTCCTCCGGGTCTAGCGCGTGCGCTCCGGCCCTCATGACGCGGGCCTCTAGTCCGGCGTGTTGGTCCAGTAGGCGTCGCAGATGCAGAGCCTGCACGGTAATGACCAAGCCCTCGACAGCAGGGTCGAAGCGAAAGCCGTGCATCACGGCCGGCGGCAGCAGCAGCAGGCTCGGGCCCTCGACCCGCCTCAGCTGGCCATCAATGCTGGCCTCGCAAGCGCCCTTCGCGATCCAGAACAACTGGAACAGCAGCTCGTGGCGATGCGCGCGAATTTCCCATTGATGCAGACGGCTGCGCTCGGCAATGGACTCGCAATGCAGGCAGTCGACGGTACCCATGCCACGGCCCTGTTCGCCGTAGAGCGAGTGGGCGGGCAGCGGTGATTCCATGATGAGCGGCAGCTCCGTGGCGATGGCAATGTTCGAATTGTGCAAAGTTGCGGCAGATGCGTCCATTGAGGATTAGTCCCTGCTCGCCTACGCTTCGCGCATGCCTGATCACAACACGCCCTTGCGCACCCAAGTGCTGATCGTCGGCGCGGGGCCGGCCGGTTTGCTGCTGGGCCAGCTGCTGGCCAAAAGCGGTATCGCGAATACCATTGTCGAGTTGCGCAGTGCCGAGCATGTGCTGTCGCGCATTCGGGCGGGCGTGCTGGAGCCCGGCACGGTGAGCTTGCTGGACGAGGCGGGCGTCGGGCAGCGTCTGCACCGCGAGGGGTTGTCGCATGCCGGTTTCGAGCTCTGCGTTGGCGGGACCCTGCACCGCATCGACATGCAGTCCCTGGTCGGCCGCCAGGTGACGGTCTATGGCCAGACCGAGCTGACGCGCGACCTGATGGAGGCCCGCGTCGCGGGTGGCCTGCCCACCTTCTACGAGGCCGAGGACCTGCAGTTGCTGGATATCGACGGCAGCCGGCCGCGCGTCGGCTTCAGCCAGGGCGGCGTGCGGCGCGAGATCCGCTGCGACTTCATCGCCGGCTGCGACGGCTTTCACGGCATCTGCCGCCACAGCATTCCGGCCGACGTGCTGCGCACCTACGAGAAGGTCTATCCCTTTGGCTGGCTGGGCCTGCTGGCGGACGTGCCGCCGCTGGCGCATGAGCTGATTTATGTGCGCCACGAGCGCGGCTTTGCCTTGTGCAGCCAGCGCAGCCCCACGCGCAGCCGCTACTACCTGCAGGTGCCCGCCGACGCGAAGGTCGAGCAATGGTCGGACCAGGCCTTCTGGGCCGAGTTGCGCCGCCGCCTGCCGGCTGCGGTGGCGGCGCAGTTGAGTGAAGGCCCGGCCATCGAGAAGAGCATCGCGCCGCTGCGTAGCTTCGTGGCCGAGCCGATGCGTCACGGCCGCCTGTTCCTGGCCGGCGATGCCGCCCACATCGTGCCCCCCACCGGCGCCAAGGGCTTGAACCTGGCCGCCTCCGATGTGGCCTACCTCTGGCAGGGCCTGTGCGATTTCTACAAGGGCGATGCCTCGGGCCTCGACGGCTACTCGCAGCGCTGCCTGCAGCGTGTCTGGAAGGCCGAGCGTTTCTCCTGGTGGATGACCTCGCTGCTGCACCGCTTTCCCGGGCAAAGCGAGTTTGACCAGCGCCTGCAGCAGGCCGAACTGGACTATCTGCTGGCCTCGCCGCATGGCCGCAGCGTGATCGCCGAGAACTATGTGGGCCTGCCGCTTTGACCCCGGACGGCACAATCGATCAAGGAGACAAGGCATGCGTTTCGACCCGGCGCCCGCGGGCGTCTACCCCCAGCTGATCTACCCGCCCTACAAATCCACCCAGCTGCGTGGCCCCTCGCAGCCGGCGCTGCGCCTGCGGGCGCCGCTGCCGGCCGGGCGGGGCCTGGAGTTCGCGCGCAGCCTGCTGAGGCCGCAGGATGCCGACCTGAGCTGCCATGGCCGGGCCGAGCCGCTGGGCGAGAAGATCGTCGTCACCGGCCGCGTGCTGGACGAGGACGGCCACCCGGTACGCAACTCCCTGGTCGAGGTCTGGCAATGCAATGCCGCCGGCCGCTACTGGCACAAGAAGGACCAGCACGCGGCGCCGCTGGACCCCAACTTCTACGGTCTTGGCAAGATGCTGACCGACGCCGAAGGCCGCTACCGCTTCATCACCATCAAGCCCGGCCCCTACCCCTGGGGCAACCACGAGAAGGCCTGGCGCCCGGCGCACATCCATTTCTCGCTGTTCGGCAATGTGCAGGCGCAGCGCCTGGTCACGCAGATGTATTTCCCCGGCGACCCGCTGTTCGACTTCGATCCCATCTTCCAGGGCATTCCCGACATGGCGGCGCGCCAGCGCCTGGTCGCGGGTTTCAGCATGGACGAGACCGTCGGCGGCGAGATGCTGGGCTATGTGTTCGACATCGTGCTGCGCGGTCGCGGCGCCACGCCCTTCGGCCTGTGAGGAGCCTCGCACCATGAACAAGCTCGGCAAGGAATCGCGGCTGACCAGCTCCCAGACCATCGGTCCCTTCCCGCACGAGGCCTGGCAATGGGCCGTCGACGCGACGACGGGCGGGGCGCGTCCGGCATCGGCCACCTTGTGCCTCGAGGGGCGCCTGCTGGACGGCCAAGGCCAAGCGATCAACGACGGCTGGATCGAGGCCTGGACCCCATCCGCGGTCGAGCTGGAGGCCGGGGCGCCGATGCCGGGCTTTCGCCGCGTCGCCACCGACGAGGAGGGGCGCTTTCGCCTCTGGCTGAGCCCCGCCGGCCAGCCCGGCGAGCCGGCCGCCTACATCACCGTCTTTGCCCGTGGCCTGCTGATGCACCAGTTCAGCGCCGTCTTCCTGGCGGACGATCCCGGCCTGGCCGGCTCCGAACTGCTGGCCCAGGTGCCGGCGGCGCGCCGTGCCAGCCTGCTGGCGCAAGGCCTGACCCCCGGCAACTACCGCTGGGACATCCGGCTGCAGGGCGATGCGGCCGGCGAGACGGTGTTCTTCGATTACGCCTGACGCCGGGCGACCGGAAAAAAGCGCAGAGCGGCGACAATGGCCGCCAGGCGGGCAGCGAGTCCGCCCCACTTATTTCCGGAGTCCCATGAAGAGCGTCACTTCTAAAATACGCAGGCCACTCCGCGCCTTGCTGCGCGGCGGCCTCACCGGCCTCACCGGGCTGACCCTCGCCGCCGGCCTGGCCCATGCGCAGCCCGCGCCGCCTCCCAAGACCGCCTTTGTCTATGTGAGCCCGGTCGGCGATGCCGGCTGGACCTACCAGCATGACCAGGGCCGCCGCGCGATGGAGCAGGCCCTGGGCCTGCAGGCCACGGTCGTCGAGGGCGTGAACGAGGGGCCGGACTCCGAGCGCGTGATGCGCGACCTGGCCGCGCAGGGCCACCAGCTGATCTTCGCCACCAGCTTCGGCTATCTGGAGCCGGCACTGCGCGTCGCGGCCGAGTTCCCGCAGGTCAGGTTCGAGCATGCCGGCGGCTACAAGACCGCGGCCAACCTGAACACCTATAACGCACGCTTCTACGAGGGCCGCTACCTGGCCGGCCTGCTGGCCGGCAAGAGCAGCCAGAGCGGCGTGGCCGGCTATGTGGCGGGCTTTGCGCTGCCCGAGGTGATCCAGGGCATCAACGCCTTCACCCTGGGCATGCAGGCCGCCAATCCCAGGGCGCAGGTGAAGGTGATCTGGCTCAACGCCTGGTACGACCCGCCGCGCGAGCGCGAGGCTGCGCTGACCCTGATCAACCAGGGGGCCGATGTGCTGACCAACCACAGCGGCTCGCCCGCCGTGCCGCAGGCGGCCGAGGAGAAGGGCGTCAAGCTGATCGCCTACACCAGCGACATGCGCCGTTTCGCACCGAATGCCCAGCTGGCGGCCGTCACCCACCATTGGGGCGCCTACTACACGCAGCAGGTCCAGGCGCTGCAGGCCGGCCGCTGGAAGCCGCAGCCGGTCTGGGGCGGGCTGAAGAGCGGCATGATAGAACTGTCGGCGCTCAGCCCCGCGGTGCCCAAGGCCACGCGCGCCTTGATCGAGCAGCGCCGCAAGGACATCGTGGCCGGCCGCTTCACGCCCTTCTCCGGCCGGCTGGTGGACGCGCAGGGCCAGGAACGCCTCGCCCAGGGGGCGCTGGACGACGAGGCCATCGCCACGATGAACTGGTTCGTCCGGGGCGTCCAGGGCGGCGCGACGGGCCGCTAGAGCCCCCGGGGCGCCTTCCCCGGCCGCCCGTCCCCGGCCACGCTGCTCTGGCCTAGACTCCCCGGGCAAACCACAGCCTGGGAGGGCCGATGAAGCAGCAGGGGGGGCGCAGCGCAAAGCTGGAGAAGCTGGCGGGATCCATGGTTCTGCTGATGGCGGCCGCGCTGGCGCAGGCCGCCAGCGTCGTGCAGGTCAGCCCGCAGGGCGAGGTGGCGCAGGCGGTGCGCCAGCTGCGCCTGCGCTTCTCCGAAGCGGTGATGCCGCAAGGCGATCCGCGCCTGCCGGATCCGGCTGCGCTGTCCTGCGATGGCCTGCCCGCCCCCAAGGGCAACGGCCGCTGGTCCGGTGCCAACGAATGGCTGTTCGACCTGAACGAGCCGCTGCCGGCCGGCGCGCGTTGCCGCATCGCGCTGCGCGCCGAGTTCAAGCCGCTGCAGGGCGAGCTGAGCGGCCCGCGCGAGTTCATGTTCAACACCGGCGCGCCCAGCGTCGTGCAGGTCGAGCCCTGGCCGGGCAGCCGCATCGAGGAGGGCCAGGCCTTCCTGCTGCAGCTGACCGGCGCGATCAAGCCCGAGAGCCTGGCGCGCGGCGCCTGGTGCGAGGCGGAGGGCATCGGCGAACGCCTGCCGGTGCGTGCGATCACCGGGCCCGAGCGCGAGGCGCTGCTGAAGAGCAAGCGCATCGCCGCCCGGCTGCAGGAGCGCTACCTGCTCTTAAGCTGCCAGCGCCCGCTGCCGCCCAAGGCACGCGTGCGCCTGGTCTGGGGGCCGGGTCTTGCCTCGGCGCTGAACCCGCAGCTGCTGACGCGCGCGGAGCAGCGTTTCGACTACCAGGTGCGCGAGCCGCTGACGGCCGAGTTCAGCTGCGAGCGCGAACGCGCCGGCGCGCCCTGCCTGCCGATCCGGCCGTTGTCGCTGCGCTTCTCCGATCCGGTGCCGCGCGAGGCGGCGCTGGCCGTGCGGCTGAAGCCTGCGAGCGGTTCAGCCATCGCGCCGCTGATCGATAAGGACGACAAGTCGGCCGAGCTGTCCGAGATCCGCTTCCCGACGCCGCTGGCCGAGAACGCGGCCCTCACGCTCGAGCTGCCCGCCGGCCTGAAGGATGCCAGCGGCCGGCCCCTGTCCAATGCCGCCAGCTTCCCGCTGAAGGTCGTCACCGGCGGCGCGCCGCCGATCGCCAAGTTCGCGGCCGCGCCCTTCGGCATCATCGAGCTGCCGACCGAGCGCGAGGCGGGCAGTCCCGCGCTGCTGCCGATCACGCTGCGCCACACGCAGCAGGACATGGCCGCCGGCGCGGTGCGCCTGAAACGCCTGGACGGCGATGCCGAGGTGCTGGCCGCCCATCTGAAGCTCAAGCGCTGGCATGAGACCCGGCTGCCGGCGCGCGAGCTGGGCCTGCCCAGCTCGCAATGGACCGAGATGGTGGAGGAGACCAACGCCCAGGGCCGCACGATCTCGCGCAAGGTCACCCGCTATGTCGCGACCCGCGAGGTGCCGCTGCTGGACGCCAAGGACCCGGCCTCGCAACAACTGACCCTGCCGGCGCTGAAGGTCGAGGACCCGCGCCCCTTCGAGGTGGTCGGCCTGCCGATCGCGACGCCGGGCTATCACGTCGTCGAGATCGCATCAAAGCGCCTGGGCCAGGCCCTGCTGGACAAGTCCGAACCGATGTATGTGCGCACCGGCGTGCTGGTCACCAATCTGGGCGTGCACTTCAAATGGGGGCGCGAGAACAGCCTGGTCTGGGTCACCAGCCTGGACCGCGGCCGGCCGGTGGCCGGCGCCGAGGTGGCGGTCAGCGACTGCCGCGGCAAGCGCCTGTGGGCCGGCAAGACCGATGCGCAGGGCCGCGCCGCGGTGCCGCAGGCGCTGATGCTGCCGCGCGGTGCTGCCGGCGAGCGCTGCGAGGGCGAGTACGGCTTCTTCGTCACCGCCCGCAGCAAGAGCCCGCTGGGCGTGCAGGACATGGCCTTCGTGTTCAGCGACTGGAACCGCGGCATCGAATCCTGGCGCTTCAACCACCCGACGGCGCGCGGCGCCGCGCCCGACGCGCGCGCCCACACGGTGCTGGACCGCAGCCTGCTGCGCGCCGGCGAGACGGTGTCGATGAAGCATTTCTTCCGCTTCGAGACCGGGCAAGGCCTGACCCTGCCCAAGGCCGAGCAGCTGCCCACCCGCGTGCGCCTGACCCATGAGGGAAGCGGCCAGGAGTTCCTACTGCCCGAGCCGCTGGCCTGGGAGGGTCAGCGCAGCGCGCTGAGCCAATGGGCGATCCCGCCGGCCGCCAAGCTGGGCGTCTACCGGGTCAGCCTGGAACGTGGCGAGGGCGCGAGCAAGCGCAGCTGGTCCAGCGGCGACTTCCGCGTCGAGGAGTTCCGTGTGCCCCTGGTCGAGGCGAGCCTGACGCCGCCCAAGGGCCCGCTGGTGTCGCCCACCGAGCTGCAGATCCCGGCGCAGCTGAACTATCTGTCGGGCGGCGGCATGGCCCAGGTGCCGCTGTCGGTGTCGGCCCTGCTGCGCCCGCGCGGCCTGGGCTTCGCCGGCTACGAGGACTTCCAGTTTCAGCCGCCGCGCGATCCGGCGAGTGCCGCGCAGGCGCCGGACGAGGAGTCCGATGGCGAGACGCCGCAGCGCGCCGCCAAGCTGGTGGCCGACAAGCTGGCCCTGACGACCGACGCCCTGGGCGCGGCCACGATCGCGCTGAAGGGCCTGCCCAAGGTGGCGGAGCCGAGCGAGCTGCTGACCGAGCTCAGCTTCAACGACCCCAACGGCGAGCGTCAGACCCGCGCCGTCAGCCTGCCGCTGTGGCCGGCCCGGCTGGTGCTGGGCCTGCGCGCGGCCTCCTGGGCCAGCAACCGCGGCAAGGTCGCGTTCAAGGTGGTGGCGCTGGACCTGAGCGGCAAACCGCTGGCCGGGCAGAGCATCGCGGTGCGCGCCCGGCTGACGCAGACCCTGTCCACGCGCAAGCGCATGGTCGGCGGCTTCTATGCCTACGACAACAAGGTGGAGCTGAAGGAGCTGGGCGCGGTGTGCAGCGGCACGAGCGACGCCCAGGGCCTGCTGGCCTGCGAGGCGAAGCTCGATGCGGCCGGCCAGGTGGAGCTGATCGCCGCGGCCAAGGACGCCGAGGGCCGCGCGGTCGAGGCCGCCACCGGCGTCTGGATCACGCGCCAGGGCGAGCTCTGGTTCGCGCAGGACAACGATGACCGCATCGATCTGCTGCCCGAGAAGCGCGCCTACGAGCCCGGCGAGACCGCGCGCCTGCAGCTGCGCATGCCCTACCGCGAGGCGACCGCGCTGGTCGCGATCGAGCGCGAGGGCATCATCGACAGCCGGGTCGTCACGGTGCGCGGCGACGATCCGACGATCGAGCTGAAGATCGAGCGCGACTGGTCGCCCAATGTCTATGTCTCGGTGCTGGCGCTGCGCGGCCGCGTGCACCATGTGCCCTGGTACAGCTTCTTCACCTGGGGCTGGCGCGCGCCGCGCGACTGGTGGCGCGACTGGCGCGCCGGCCGCGACTACCAGGCCCCGACCGCGCTGGTGGACCTGGCCAAGCCCTCGTTCAAGCTGGGCGTCGCGGCGCTGCAGGTGGGGCTGGCGCGGCACCGGCTGCAAGTGACGGTGACGCCCGACAAGCCGCAGTACGGCGTGCGCCAGAAGGCGCAGGCGCGCATCAAGGTGCTGAACCCGGACGGCCGGCCGGCCGCCGGCGCGGAGCTGGCCTTCGCGGCGGTGGACGAGGGCCTGCTGGCGCTGCGGCCGAACCAGAGCTGGGACCTGCTGAACGCGATGCTGCGGCAGCGCCCCTGGGGCGTGGAGACCGCCAGCGCGCAGAGCGAGATCATCGGCCGGCGCCATTACGGCCGCAAGGCGGTGGCCGCGGGCGGCGGCGGCGGGCGCGGCGCGACGCGCGAGCTGTTCGACACGCTGCTGCTGTGGCAGCCGCGGGTCAAGCTCGACGCCAAGGGCGAGGCCCTGGTCGAGGTGCCGCTGAACGATTCGCTGACCAGCTTCCGCCTGGTGGCGGTGGCCGATGCCGGCGCCCAGGCCTTCGGCAGCGGCCAGGCCCTGGTGCGGGTCACGCAGGACCTGCAACTGCTGTCGGGCCTGCCGCCGCTGGTGCGCGAGGGCGACCGGTTCCAGGCGCTGCTGACCCTGCGCAACACGACGAACCGCGAGATGAGGCTGCGCGCCAGCCTGGCCGGTATGGCCAATCTCGGCTCCGACGCCGGTCCGGAGATCCACCGCCAGCCGCTGAGCCAGAGTCTGAATCTCGGGCCGCAAGACCTGACCCTGGCCGCCGGCGCGGCGCGCGAACTGCAATGGAGCGTCAGCGTGCCGCCCGGTGCGGTCAGCCTGGCCTGGGAGGCCGAGGTGGCGGAGCAAGGCAGTGCCAATGGGGAGGGTAGGGCCCGTGACCGCATGAAGACCACGCAGCTGGTCGTGCCCGCGGTGCCGGTGCGGGTGCTGCAGGCCAGCCTGAGCCAACTGGACGGGCGCCTGAGCCTGCCGGTCGCGGCGCCGACGGACGCGCTGCCGGGCCGCGGCGGCGTCAATGTGGCGCTGCAGCCCAGGCTGAGCGGCGCGCTGCCCGGACTGCGGCGCTTCTTCGAGACCTATCCCTACAGCTGCCTGGAGCAGCTGAGCTCGAAGGCCATCGGGCTGGGCGACGCCGCGCTATGGCAGGCGCTGATGGGCCGCCTGCCGACCTATCTGGATGCAGACGGCCTGGCCGGTTACTTCCCGCCGCGCGGCGATCAGGCGCCGCAGGGCAGCGACCGCCTGAGCGCCCATCTGCTGGCGGCCTCGCATGAGGCGGGCCTGCCCCTGCCGGAAGGCGCGCGCCAGGCGATGCTGGACGGCCTCGTCGCCTTCGTCGAGGGCCGCGTGCAGCGGCGCTTCTGGTCGCCGAAGCCGCCGGGTCTGGATAGCGAGGTGCGCCGCATCGCCGCGCTGGAGGCTCTGTCGCGCCACGGCCGTGCCAGCCCGCGCCTGCTGGCCACCGTCGACGCGCGCAATATCGGCAGCTGGCCCACCGCCGCGCTGATCGACTGGCTGCAGATCCATCGCCGTCTCGCCGGTGCGCCGGAGCGCGACAAGCGCATCGCCGAGGCCGAGGCGCAGCTGCGCAGCCGCCTCACGTATGCCGGCACCACCCTGAAGTTCAGCAACGAGGAGGGCGACGCCTGGTGGTGGCTGATGGACAGCGCCGATGCCAACGCCGCGCGGCTGATCCTCGCGGTGCTGGAGTCGCCGGGCTGGCAGGACGAGCTGCCGCGCCTGCTGCAGGGCGCACTCGGCCGGCAGAGGCAGGGCGCCTGGGGCACGACCACCGCCAATCTCTGGGGCGTGCTGGCGCTGCAGAAGTTCGCGGCGCGCTACGAATCCGCCAGGCCGGTGGGCAAGAGCGTCGCGGTGCTGGGCGGCAAGACCCTGAACCTGGACTGGACGCGCCAGCCCGAGGGCGCCGCGATGCTGCTGCCCTGGCCGGCGCAGGCCGGCACACTGTCGGTGGAGCAGCTGGGCCCGGGCAAGCCCTGGGTCACGGTGCAGAGCCTGGCCGCGCTGCCGCTGAAGGCGCCGCTGGTCTCGGGTTACCGCATCAGCAAGAGCCTGCAGCCCGTCGAGCAGAAGGTGAAGGAGCGCTGGAGCCGCGGCGACGTGGTGCGCGTGCGCCTGGAGCTGGAGGCGCAGGCCGACATGAGCTGGGTCGTGCTGTCCGACCCGGTGCCCGGCGGCGCCACCATCCTGGGCTCGGGCCTGGGCGGCGACTCGTCGATCGCGGCCCAGGACGAGAAGCAGGAGGGCGCTGCCTGGCTGGCCTATGAGGAGCGCGGCTTCGAGGCCTGGCGCGGCTACTACCAATACCTGCCACGCGGCAAGCATGTCATCGAGTACACGCTGCGGCTCAACAACCCCGGCCGCTTCCAGCTGCCGCCGACGCGCGCCGAGGCGATGTATGCACCGGACAGCTTTGGCGAGCTGCCGAATGCGGCGCTCGAGGTGGCGCCGTGACCGAGTTTCGACGCAGGACACCCGCGTTGCCTGGAGCGGGACGGCAGGGCGTGCTGCGGAGCGAAGTAAAGGGGGAGGCTGCGGCCATGGGCCGCGGCCGGAGGACATGAGCGGAGTAGCGCGCCCTGGCGGCCTGCTCCATCGCGCCATCTTCCGCATGTCGTCGGGTGGTCGCCAAGAGCAGGGGGTGGGGGGCTTCGCTCATGCTTCAGGCTGGCGCCTGAAGCGCTCGCCAGGCACAAACAGTCCACCGGACTGTTTGTGTTCGGGCTCGCTCCCCCGGGCCGGGCGATGCCCGTCCCTCCTCCTTGACTTCGCTGCGCCCCCCACCCCCTGCTCTTGGCCATCGCTGCACCGAGGTCTGCGGCGAGGGCTGTGCGGTGTGCTTCTGATGGCTTGCGGCGTAGCTTTTGCCGGCGTGCCCAGCTTTGCCGACGTGAAGACCGCCCATCGCGTCTCCGATTTCACCCTGCTCGATCGCCGCGGCGAGCCGTTGCAGACCCTGAGGCTGGACAAGAGCCGGCGCGTGCTGGCCTGGGTGCCGCTGGCCGAGATGTCGCCGGCGCTGCTGCAGGCCCTGCTGCTCAGCGAGGACCGGCGCTTCTACGAGCACAGCGGCGTCGACTGGAACGCCGTGGCCTCCAGCGCCTGGGCCAATCTGTGGAACCGGCGCACGCGCGGCGCCTCCACGCTGACGATGCAGCTGGCCGGCCTGGTCGACGAGGCATTAGCTCGCCCCGGCGGCGGCCGCGGCGTGGCGCAGAAGCTCGGCCAGGTCGTGGTGGCGAAGCAGCTGGAGGCGCGCTGGAGCAAGGCGCAGATCCTCGAGGCCTATCTGAACAGCGTGCCCTTCCGCGGCGAGCTGGTGGGCATCAACGCGCTGTCGCAGGTGTTGTTCGGCAAGGCGCCCGCCGGGCTGGATGCGCAGGAGGCCGCGCTGGCCGCGGCCCTGCTGCGCGCGCCGAACGCGCAGCCGGCGCTGGTGGCGCAGCGCGCCTGCGCGCTGCTCGCCGAACAGCGCCTGCCCTGTGTCGGCGCCGAAGGCCAGTTGTCGGCCGCGCTGGAGCGTCGTGCCGGCATGCCGCTGGGCGAGCAGCTGGCGCCGCATTACGCGCGCCGGGTGCTGCGCGCCGACGGCCCGGCCGCGCAGCGCAGCAGCCTGGACGGCGGCCTGCAGCGCCTGGCCGTCACGGCCCTGAAGCGCCAACTGGGCGAGCTGTCGGGCCGCAATGTCGAGGACGGCGCGGTGCTGGTGCTGGACAACGCCAGCGGCGCGGTGCTGGCCTGGGTGGGCAGCAGCGGCGGGGAGATTTCCAGCGCCGCGCAGGTGGACGGCGTGCTGGCGCGGCGCCAGCCGGGCTCGACCCTGAAACCCTTCGTCTACCAGCTGGCGCTGGAGAAGCGCCTGATCACCGCGGCCAGCCTGCTGGACGATTCGCCGGCCCAGCTGGCTACCGGCCATGGCCTGTACCTGCCGCAGAACTACGACCGCGATTTCCGCGGCTGGATCAGCGTGCGTGCGGCCCTGGGCAACAGCCTCAACGTGCCGGCCGTGCGCGTCGGTGCGATGCTGGGTGCCGACGCGCTGTTCGCACGCCTCAATGCCTGGGGGCTGCAACTGCCCGAAAGCGGCGGCTACTACGGCGACTCGCTGGCGCTGGGCAGCCCCGATGTCAGCCTGGCCGCGCTCGCCAACGCCTACCGCGCGCTGGCCAACGGCGGCCTGCTCAAGCCCATCGGCGCGACCGGGCCGGTGCGGCGCGTGGCCGAGGCGGCCAGCAGCTTCATCGTGGCCGACATGCTGGCCGACAACAGCGCACGCGCATTGAGCTTCGGCCTTGCCAGCGAACTGGCCACGCGCGGCTATGCCGCGGTCAAGACCGGCACCAGCAAGGACCTGCGCGACAACTGGTGCCTCGGCTTCTCGGACCGCTACACGGTGGGCGTCTGGGTTGGCAATGCCGGCGGCGCGCCGATGCATGGGGTCAGCGGCGTCAGCGGCGCCGCACCGGTGTGGCAGGCGCTGATGCAGGCGCTGCATGCGGGCCGGCCTTCGCAGGCGCCGAGCGCGCCGCCCGGCCTGCTGCGCCAGCATGTCGCCTTCGAGGGCGGCCGTGGCGAGCCGGCGCGGCCCGAGTGGTTTCTGCGCGGTACCGAGCAGGGCCTGATGCGCGCCAGCGCCCAGACCCGCGGCCCGGTGCTGGCCGGCATCGCCAATCCGGTGGAGGGCGCCATCTTCGCGCTGGATCCCGACATCCCGCCGGCCGCGCAGCGCCTCACCTTCGAGGGCCAGGCCGGCACCTGGGTGCTGGACGGCCGGCGCATGGGGCAGGGCCGGCGCCTGCACTGGGCACCGTGGCCGGGCCGGCACGAGCTGCAGTTGCTCGATGCACGGGGTCAGGTCTTGCAGACTCTGCGCTTCGAGGTGCGCGGTGCGGGTTTGAAGCAGGGCCGCTGAGCCGGCCGGACGGGCATACTGCGGCGCATCCCGAACGGAGTGCCGATGATGCGACGCCTGGGCTGCTGGCTGATCCTCCTCATGGCGGCGCTGACCGGCGCCGCCCAGGCCCAGCCGCGCGTGCTGCGCTACGCCAGCGCCTACGATCCCCAGACCATGGATCCGCATGCGCTGGCGCTGCAGTACCACACGCGCGTCGTCACGCAGATCTACGAAGGCCTGGTCAACCGCGACGAGCAGTTCCGCCTGGCGCCCTCGCTGGCCCTGTCCTGGGCGGCGCTCGATGCCAGGACCTGGCGCTTCAAGCTGCGCCCCGGCGTGAGGTTCCACGACGGCAGCGCCTTCACGGCCGACGATGTGGTGTTCTCGGTCGAGCGCGCGCTGGCGCGCGAATCGCAGCGGGCGACCCAGCTGCGCGGCGTGCTGGGCGCGAAGAAGATCGACGCGCTGACGGTCGATGTGCAGCTGGCCGCGCCGGACGCGCTGCTGCCCGAGAAGTTCTGGCTGATCGCGATGATGAGCAAGGCCTGGTGCGAGCAGCACCAGGTGAGCCGACCGCAGGACTACAACGCCAGGCAGGAAACCCATGCGGTGCGCCATGCGATGGGCACCGGCCCTTTCGTGCTGAAGCGCTACGAAGCCGACGTCGGCACGCTGCTGACGGCCAACCCCGACTGGTGGGGCCGCGCCACGCACCGCGGCAATCTGGACGAGGCGCGGTACCAGGTGATCCAGTCCGATGCCACGCGGCTGGCCGCGCTGCGCTCGGGCCAGCTGGACTTCGTGATCGATCCGCCCTTCCAGGACGTGGGGCGGCTGCGCCAGGACCGGGGCCTGAAGCTGCTGGAGACGAGCGACATCGGCACCCAGTACCTGGCCTTCGACCAGCACCGCAGCGAGCTGCCCGGCAGCGATGTGAAGGGGCGCAACCCCTTCAAGGACCTGCGCGTGCGCCGCGCCGTCTACCACGCGATCGACATGGACCTGATCGCGCGCCAGGTGCTGCGCGGTCAGGCCGTGCCCGCCGGCTCGCATCTCTCCGCCCTGGTGGATGGCTATCTGCCGGCGCTGGAACAACGCCTGCCCCACGACCCGGCGCTGGCGCGCAGGCTGCTGGCCGAGGCCGGCTATCCGCGCGGCTTCTCGGTGGTGTTCGACTGCGTCAATGTCTCCTACCGCCAGGCCAGCTGTCAGGCCATCGCCGCGATGCTGAAGAAGGTGGGCATCGCGGCCCAGTTGGTGGCCTCGCCCAGCAGCATCTTCTTTCCCAAGCTGAGCCAGGCCAGCGCCAGCCTGCTGGAATATGGCTGGTCGCCCGGGGCCGATGCCTGGAACGTGCTGAACTCGCTGGTGCACAGCCACGACCCCAAGAGCGGCGGCGCCTTCAATGCCGGTCGCTACAGCAATGCCCGGCTCGATGCGCTGATCGACGCCATCGCCATCGAACCCGAGCTGGCGCGGCGCCGCCAGCTGGTGGGGGAGGCCCTGCAACTGATGCACGAGGAGCTGCCGCTGCTGCCGCTGTACCGCATCAAGCACAGCTGGGTGATGAAGCCCGCGGTGCAGGCGGTGCAATGGCCCAACAGCGTGCTGGAGCTGCGCTGGGTACGCCTGCCCTAGCGCGTCCTAGCGCGTGACGGTGCGCCGGAACAGCGGTCGTCGTGCCCCTGGTGTGGCCGCGGGCGCCGGCGTAGCATGGCAGCAGGTCCAACAACCCCCGGGGGACCCATGGCGACGCTGGACTTTGCCGTCGAACGCCAGCGCATGCTGGCGCATATCGCCACCCAGGCGGTCTGCCTGACCCTGCGTCTGGGCAAGGCCGCGCTGGACGTGCGCGTGCTCGAGGCCCTGGAGCATGTGCCGCGGCATGAGTTCCTGCCGCCCGAGCTGCGCCCGCTGGCCTATGCCGACACGGCCCTGCCGGCGGCCTGCGGCAAGACCGTGTCGCAGCCGCTGATCGTCGCGCTGATGAGCGATCTGCTGGCGCTGCGGCCCGCGCATCGCGTGCTGGAGATCGGCACCGGCATGGGCTATCAGACCGCGGTCCTGGCCGAGCTGGCCGGGCAGGTGTGCAGCATCGAGCGCATCCCGGCCTTGTCGCGCGGCGCGCGGCAGCGGCTGGACCGGCTGGGCTACGGGCAGGCGGGCCGGATCGAGCTGCGCATCGGCGATGGGCGCCTGGGCTGGCCCGAACGCGCGCCCTTCGATGCCATCATCGTCACCGCGGCGGCCGAGCAGGTGCCGCCGGCCCTGCTGGCGCAGCTGCGCCCCGGCGGGCGGCTGGTGATGCCGCTGGGGCCGCTGTCGGCGCAGCAACTGGTGGTGGGCGAGCGCCACATGGACGGCGGCCTGAGCCTGCGCGCCCTGCTGCCGGTGCTGTTCTCGCTGCTGGAAGGGGACGAGGCCGACGCCGCCCAGTGAGCCGGCGCGGCCAAGCCATCGTCCCCGATGGCCCGCTGGCTCAGGCCGCCATCAGGTCCAGCGCCGGGCTGGCGTTCTGCCGGTTGCCGGCCAGGCCGGCGTACTGGCGCAGCAGCAGGTTCGCCAGCGGGTCGAAGGCCGCGGCCTGCGAGCTGCCGGCCTGGCTGTCGTCCTGCTGCTCCGCGCCCGCGTCTCCCGCCTCCGGGGACGCCAGGGCCTGCGTGAAGGCGCTGGCCAGCCGGGTGCCGAAGGACTCGGTCTCGTCGGCGCCGAGCGTGCCGTCGCCATCGCTGTCGCTGGCCGCGATCGCGCGCTGCAGCGCGCCGGCCAGGCGTTCCTGCGGCGAGACGACGCCGTCGCCATTGCTGTCGAGGGCATCGACGCTGCCGCTCTCCTCCTCGGCCGCGCCGGGCGGCGGCGGTGGCCGCATGCCGCCGGGGCCTCCACCCCTCATGCGTTGCGCAAACTCCAGCGTGGACGAGGGCGGGGGCCGCAGGTTCTTCAGGCCGCTGTCGAGTTCCTCGCTGCCGAGGCTGCCATCGCCGTCGCCGTCCATCGCCGCGAACCGCTCCTCGGCATCGCCCAGCGAGCCGCCGGACATCTCGGACAGGCGCGCCAGCACCGTCTGCAGCTCGCTCGCATCGACGCCGCCGCTGCCGTCGGCGTCCGCCTTAGCGAACATCTGCGCGCGCCGGGCCTCGGCCCGCGCCATCCTTATTTCGGCCCAGGCTGTGCTTGCGCCGCCGCCTATTCCGCCGATCGCGCTCATAGTCACTCCTCGAAGTTGAGATGCTGCCGGACGGGCTTGCTAAGAGGCCCCATCCGGCGCATCCGATTCTTCGCAGCGCGTGTTGCTGGCGCGTCGCCGGCATGTGTCAAGGCCGGCACAAAGGGGCTGTCGAGCCCTCGAACAGCGCGGCCTTGGCCCGCCTGTTCCGGCGCTGCCTCATGGCGGGCGCTAGCCGGACAGGCCCAGCAGGGCCGGCAGCTCGCCCATGCAGCCGAACACGCGGGTGGCGCCGGCCGCCTTCAGCGCCCGGCCATCGCCCTGCGCCGCGTAGCCGAACACGGTGGCGCCGGCCGCCACACCGGCGCGCACGCCGGTGGGCGAGTCCTCCACCACGGCGCAGCGCGCCGGCGCCACGCCCAGGGCGCGCGCCGCGGCCAGGTAGACATCGGGCGCGGGCTTGTTCAGCGCCTGTTCATAGCCGCTGAAGACGCGGCCGGGCAGGAAGAAGGGCGCCAGGCCGGTGCAAGCGAGCTGCAGCTCGATCTTGCCGCGGTCCGCGCCGGAGGCGCAGGCCATGCGTTCGCCGTAGCGGGAGCGCAGCAGGTCGAGCGTCTCGCGCAGCCGCGGCACTGCGCGCACCTCGGCGCTCAGACGCTCGTCCCGGCGAGCGCGGAATTCGCTCAGCCACTGCGTCGTGACCGGCCGTCCGGTCTGCGCCTCGATCAGCGGCGACTGGTCGAGCACCGCCTTGCCCAGGAAGATGGCCAGGCATTCCTGCGGCGTCATCACCCAGCCGGCCTCGGCCAGCATGTCTCGCAACACGGCGCTCGTGATGGGCTCGCTGTCCACCAGCACCCCGTCGCAATCGAACAGCACGGCATCGAACTTCAACATCGTCTCCTGAGCGGCTATATTTCGCTGAAACAACTGAAACTGGTTTCAGGCAGCCGGCCTGACTGTAAGAGATGCCCTCCAGTACCTCCAGAAGCCGCGGTGCCGCCGCACCGCAGATCGCCCCGTCCGCGGCGCCCGCCACCAGCCGCACCACCATTGCCGACGTGGCCCGGGCCGCCGGTGTTTCCAAGGCCACCGTCTCGCGCTTCCTGAATCGCGGCGAGCTGCTGACGCGCGACATCGCCGCCAAGGTGGAGGCGGCGATCGCCGAGCTGGGCTACAGCCCCAGCCCGATGGCCCAGGCGCTCAAGCGCGGCCGCTCGCGCCTGATCGGCCTGGTGGTGGCCGATGTGACGAATCCCTTCTCGGTGGCCGTGCTGCGCGGCGCCGAGCGCGCCTGCCAGGAGGCGGGCTATCTGGTGATGCTGTTCAACCTGGGCAACGACGGTTCGCGCGAGCGCGAGGCGATCGAGGCGCTGTCCTCCTACCAGGTGGAGGGCTTCATCCTCAACACCTTGGGGCATGACCCGGCCGCGCTGGCCGCGGCGGCGCGCCTGTCCAAGCCGGTGGTGCTGATCGATCGCCGCCATGCCGGCATGCAGTCGGATTTCGTCTCGCTGGACAACGCCGGCGCGGTGCAGCTGGCGGCCGAGCATCTGCTGGACGGCGGCAGCCGGCAGCTGCTCTTCGTCTGCGAGCCCAGCGCCGGCGTCAGCTCGCGGCTGGAGCGGGCGCAGGCCTTCCGGCAGTTCATCGCCGGCCATGCCGAGGCCGTCGACGGCCAGATCTTCGAGAGCGCCGGGGAAGGGGAGGTCGACGGCACCGCCCTGGACCAGGCCCTGCGCGCGCTGCGCCTGCGCGCCGGCCGGCGCCGCATCGGCGTGCTGGCGAGCAACGCGGTGGTCACCCTCAGGGTGGCGGCGGCGCTGGACCGGCTGGGCTGGCGCTTCGGCACCGACCTGGGTTTCGTCGGTTTCGACGAGACCGAATGGGCGCCCTATGTCGGGCCGGGCCTGAGCGCGATCGCCCAGCCCACCGGCGATCTGGGCCGCATCGCGGCGCGCTGCCTGCTGGAACGACTGGAAGGGCAGGAGTTGCCACCGCGCCAGATCCTGCTGCCCGGACGCCTGATCGTGCGCGGTTCCTCTGCGCACAAGCCGGCGTAATTAGGTGAAAACCCTTGTTTTAACCTTGAAACCGGTTTCATAAACTGCGTTCAACGGTGGCGTGAATGCATCGATCGCTCGATCAACGCGCAGACCACCGGATCAAGAACGGAAGACAAGCGTTGTGAATTACGACTTTCAGTTCGGTGCCGTGTTCGCGGCCTGGCCGCTGCTGCTGAAGGGCACCTGGACCACCATCGAGTTGTCCTTTCTGGCCATGCTGCTGGGCCTGGCCGTGGCCATCGTCTGCGCCTGGGGCAAGACCGGCGGTCCTGCGCCGCTGCGCTTCGTGATCAACGCCTATATCGAGCTGATCCGCAACACGCCCTTCCTGGTCCAGCTGTTCTTCTTCTTCTTCGCGCTGCCGGCCATCGGCCTGCGCTGGAGCGCCCACACCGCGGCGCTGACCGCGATGGTGGTGAACCTGGGCGCCTACGCCACCGAGATCATCCGCGCCGGCATCGAGGCCATTCCCAAGGGCCAGATCGAGGCCGGCCTGGCGCTGAACCTGAAGCGCCACGAGATCTTCCGCTTCGTGATCCTGAAGCCGGCGCTGAAGGCCATCTACCCGGCGCTGACCAGCCAGTTCATCCTCCTGATGCTGAGCTCGGCCGTGGTCTCGGTGATCTCGGCCGACGACCTGACCTCGGTGGCCGCCAACCTGCAGTCGCAGACCTTCCGCAGCTTCGAGATCTACATCGTCGTCGCGGCGATCTACCTGCTGCTGGCCATGGGCTTCTCGGCGCTGTTCCGCGTGATCTATGCGCGCAGCTTGAACTACCCCGACCGTCGCTGAGGATTCCGGAGAACAACCAGCATGCGTACCTTCGGATTCCCCGAATTCCTGTTCATCCTCGAGGCCGCCAAATGGACGGTGGCGCTGTCGCTGATCGCCTTCATCGGCGGTGCGCTCGTGGGCCTGGCGCTGGCGCTGGCCCGCGTCTCGGACAGCCCGGCCGCGCAGCGCGGCGCCGGCGGCTTTATCCAGATCTTCCAGGGCACGCCGCTGCTGCTGCAGCTGTTCCTGATCTTCTTCGGCGCGCCGGTGCTGGGCTTCGACATCAACCCCTGGATCGCTGCCGGCATCGCGCTGGTGCTGAACAGCGGCGCCTTCCTGGGCGAGATCTGGCGCGGCTGCATCCAGGCCATCCCGCGCGGACAGTGGGAAGCGGCCGAGGCGCTGAGCCTCAGCTACGTCGCGCGCATGCGCGACGTGATCCTGCCGCAGGCCTTCAAGATCGCGCTGCCGCCCACCGTCGGCTACCTGGTGCAGATCATCAAGGGCACGTCTCTCGCCGCCATCATCGGCTTCACCGAGGTGACGCGTGCCGGCCAGATCATCAACAACGCCACCTTCCAGCCGCTGATCGTGTTCAGCGTGGTCGCGGCGATCTACTTCGCGCTGTGCTGGCCGCTGTCGCTGCTGGCGGCCCGCATGGAGCGCCGCCGCGCCCGGGCGCTGACGCGCTAGCCCCTTCTCCTTTCTTCCCCATCCACAACGGAGACAACCGATGAAGAACTCCCTTACCCGTCGCCTGCTGGTCTCGGCCCTGGCCGCCCTGAGCCTGGGCGCCGCGCTGAACGTTGCGAATGCCCAGACCCTGGCCGAGCTGAAGAAGAAGGGCGAGCTGACCGTGGGCATGCTGGTGGACTTCCCGCCCTATGGCACCCTGAACAGCGCCAACCAGCCCGACGGTTACGACGCCGACGTGGCCAAGCTGCTGGCCAAGGAGCTGGGCGTCAAGGTCAATATCGTGCCGGTCACCGGCCCGAACCGCATTCCCTTCCTCTTGACCAACAAGGTCGACCTGCTGGTGGCCTCGCTGGCCGTGACGCCGGAGCGCGCCAAGCAGGTGCAGTTCTCCAAGCCCTATGCCGCCGCCACCATCGTGCTGTACGGCAGCACCAAGGCCGCGATCAAGGCCCCGGCCGACCTGAAGAACTTCAAGGTCGGCGTGGCCCGCGCCTCCACCCAGGACATCGCGCTGACCGCCGCCGCGCCGGCCGGCACCGAGATCCGCCGCTTCGACGACGATGCCTCGGCGATGCAGGCCCTGATGTCGGGCCAGGTCGACGCGATCGGCTGCTCCACCACGGTGGCCGCCCAGATCGCGCAGCGCGCCGGCAATGCCTTCGAGAACAAGTTCGTGCTGCGCCAGCAGCAGATGGCCGTGGCGATGCGCCCGGGCCAGGAGGAGCTGCTGAAGACGGTGGACGCCTTCATCGACAAACACCGCGCGGCCGAGCTGAACGCCTACTACAAGAAGTGGCTGGGCACCGACTTCCCCGCAATGCAGTGACCCACCCCCTACGCGCTTCGCGCCCCCTCAAGGCGGCGCAGGAGGCGAACGATGGCCAGTCAACCGGCACAGCGATGAGCGACAACACCATGAACGGCAGCAGCAAGGCCGAACCCATCATCCGCATCGCGGGCGTCAACAAGTGGTACGGCCAGTTCCAGGTGCTGACCGACATCAACCTGGACGTGGCCCCGGGCGAGCGCATCGTGGTCTGCGGCCCCTCGGGCTCGGGCAAGTCCACCCTGATCCGCTGCATCAACCGCCTGGAGGCCGTGCAGCAGGGCCGCATCGAGGTGGACGGTATCGAGCTGACCGCCGATGGCAAGCGGAGCAGCAAGCAGGTCGATGCGGTGCGCCAGGAAGTGGGCATGGTGTTCCAGCAGTTCAATCTGTTCCCGCACCTCACGGTGCTGCAGAACTGCACCCTGGCGCCGATGCGTTCGCGCGGCCTGTCGCAGGCCGAGGCGGAAGAGCGTGCGATGAAGTACCTGACGCGCGTGCGCATCCCCGAGCAGGCGCACAAATACCCCAGCCAGCTCAGCGGCGGCCAGCAGCAGCGCGTCGCGATCGCGCGCGCGCTGTGCATGACGCCCAAGATCATGCTGTTCGACGAGCCCACCTCGGCGCTGGACCCCGAGATGGTCAAGGAGGTGCTGGACACGATGATCGGCCTGGCCGAGGACGGCATGACCATGCTGTGCGTGACCCACGAGATGGGCTTCGCGCGCAGCGTGGCCGACCGCGTGATCTTCATGGCCGAGGGCAAGATCATCGAGCAGGCGCCGCCCGCCGAGTTCTTCGCCGCGCCCAAGCATGAGAAGACGCGCCAGTTCCTGGGCCAGATTCTCAGTTCGGCTCATCATCATGGCTAAGGCGCCGCTGCTGATCTCCCTGGCCGCCTTCGGCGCCAGCGAGGTGCTGAGGCTGGGCCAGCTGCACTACACGCGACTGGCGCGCGAGGCCGGCGCCGACGGCGTCGAGGTGCGCGCCGAGCTGCTGCGCGACCCGGCGGCCGAGCTGCCCGAGCTGGCGGCCACCGGCCTTGTCGCCGTCTATTCCAACCCCGAGCCGCTGTGGGGCGCCGATGGCGCGCTGGACCCGGCCGCGTTGGAGCGCGGCCTGCATGTGGCCCAGCTGCTGGGCGCCGAGCGCCTGAAGATGTCGATCGGCGGCTTCGATGCCGCCGCCTCGCGGGGCAGCCTGCCCGCGCTGCGCCGCCGCCTGGCCGACAGCCCCATCGAGCTGGTGATCGAGAACGACCAGACCCCGAAGGCCGGCACGCTGGCGGCGCTGCAGCGCTTCTTCGCCGCACAGGATGAGGCGGGCCTCGACCTCGGCATGGTGTTCGACATGGGCAACTGGCATTGGCTGGGCGAATGCCCGCAGCGCGCGGCCGAGGCCTTCGCCGCGCGCGTGCGCTATGTCCACGCCAAGGGCGTGCTGCGCCGCCCCGAGCGCTGGGTGGCCGTGCCGCTGGCCGAGTCGGCCGCGCCCTGGCGCGCCGTGCTGCGCACCTTGCCGGCCGGGCAGCCCTGGGCCATCGAATACCCGCTGCAGGGCGAGGATCTGCTGGCCGTCACGCGCCGGGAGCTGAGCCTGCTGCAAGCAACGCGAGACATCGGATGAACGACAAGAAGACCCTCGACATCGTCACCTTCGGCGAGGCGATGACCATGCTGGTGGCCGAGCAGCCCGGCCCGCTGGAGCAGGTGGAGCGCTTCATCAAGCGCACCGCCGGCGCCGAGACCAATGCCGCGATCGGCCTGGCGCGGCTGGGCTTCAACGTCGCCTGGGTCTCGCGCCTGGGCACCGATTCGATGGCGCGCTTCCTGCTGGGCGCGCTGCGGGCCGAGGGCATCGACTGCTCGCATGTGGTTTGCGATCCCGAGCAGCGCACCGGCTTCCTGTTCAAGGGCAAGGTCAGCGACGGCAGCGACCCGCCGATCGAGTACCACCGCAAGGGCTCGGCCGCCAGCCAGCTGCGCGCCGAGCAGATCGACGTGCCCTGGTTGACCGCGGCGCGTCATCTTCACGCCACCGGCGTGTTCCCGGCCTTGAACGACGGCACCTATGCCGCCGCCGAGCGCAGCATGACGTTGATGCGCGCGGCCGGCCGCACGATCTCCTTCGACACCAATCTGCGGCCCACCTTGTGGCCCAGCCGCGAGCGCATGGTCGAGAGTGTCAACGCGCTGGCCGCCAAGGCCGACTGGGTGCTGCCCGGCATCGAGGAGGGCCGGGTCCTGACCGGTTCCGACGAGCCCGCGGTGGTCGCGCGCTTCTACCGCGAGCGCGGCGCCAGGCTGGTGGTCGTCAAGCTGGGCGCGGACGGCGCCTATTACGACAGCGATGACAGCCTCGGGGCCGGCTGCGGCCATGTGCCCGGCTTCCCGGTCGAGCAGGTGATCGACACGGTCGGTGCCGGCGACGGCTTCGCGGCCGGCGTGATCAGCGCGCTGCTGGAAGGGCGCTCGGTGCCCGAGGCCGTGAAGCGCGGCTGCTGGATCGGCGCGCGCGCGGTGCAGGTGCTGGGTGATACCGAAGGCCTGCCGACACGGGCGCAGCTGGACGAAGCGGGACTCTGATGGCCAAGGTGCTGGTCTTTCGCGAACTGCCGCCCGACCAGCTGGCGCGCCTCAAGGCCGCGCATGAGGTGACGGTGGCCGACCCGCGCCAGCCGGCACAGCGCGCCGCCTTCGATGCGGCGCTGGCCGAGGCCGAGGGCCTGATCGGCGCCAGCGTCAGGATCGACGCCGCGCTGGCACCCAGGCTGAAGGCGATCTCCAGCATCTCGGTGGGCGTGGACAACTACGACCTGGCCGGCCTGAAGGCGCGCGGCATCATGCTGTGCCACACGCCCGGCGTGCTGACCGAGACCACGGCCGACACCATATTCGCGCTGGTCATGGCCACGAGCCGGCGTCTGGTCGAACTGAGCAATCATGTGCGCGAGGGGCGCTGGGACAGGAACATCGGGCCGGACCTGTTCGGCTGGGACGTGCACGGCAAGACCCTGGGCGTGCTCGGCTTCGGCCGCATCGGCCAGGCCGTCGCGCGCCGCGCGGCCCTGGGCTTCAACATGCCGGTGCGTTATTACGCCCGCCGGCCGGTCGAGGTGCCAGGTCTTGAGGGCAGGGCCGCCCATGGCAGCCTGGACGAGGTGCTGGCCGGCAGCGACATCGTCGCGCTGACCCTGCCGCTCAGCGAGGCGACCCGCGGCCTGATGGGCGCGCGCGAGTTCGCGCTGATGAAGCCCGGCGCGATCTTCGTCAACGGCGCGCGCGGCGCCATCGTGCAGGAAGACGCGCTGCTGGCGGCGCTGGACCGCGGCCATCTGCGCGCCGCGGGCCTGGACGTGTTCGCCACCGAGCCGCTGCCGCCGGACTCGCCGCTGCGCAGCCACCCCAAGGTCACGCCGCTGCCGCATATCGGCTCGGCCACGCACGAGACGCGTTACCGCATGGCGGTGCTGGCGACGGACAACCTGCTGGCGGCCCTGGACGGCCGGCTGCCGCCGGCGGCCTATCCGCTTTGAGTCGCTCTGAGCCGCTGTGGCAGGATGGTGGCCGAGTGCCTACCCATCCATCCACAAGGAGTTTCCGATGAGCCAAATCCGGATCGCCGTCATCGTCGGCAGTCTGCGCCGCGAGTCCTTCAACCGCCGCCTGGCCACCGGCCTGGCGCGGCTGGCGCCGGCCGAGTTCGCCTTCACGCAGCTGGAGATCGGTGATCTGCCGCTCTACAACCAGGACGACGACGCCCAGCAGGCCGAGCAGGTGCTGCGCCTGAAGGCCGAGATCAAGGCGGCCCAGGGCCTGCTGTTCGTGACGCCGGAGTACAACCGCTCGATGCCCGGCGTGCTGAAGAACGCGATCGACCATGCCTCGCGCCCCTATGGCCAGAGCGCCTGGGCGGGCAAGCCGGCCGGCGTGATCGGCACCTCGCCCGGTGCGATCGGCACCGCGCTGGCGCAGCAGCATCTGCGCAATGTGCTGGCCGCGCTCGATGCCCCGACGATGGCCCACCCCGAGGCCTTCGTGCAGGCCAAGGACGGGCTCTTCGATGCCGACGGCCAGATCGCCGAGGGCCCCAGCCGCAAGTTCCTGCAGGGCTGGATGGACCGCTACGTGGCCTGGGTGAAGAAGTTCGCCTGAGTCATCTGCTCGATGGCGCCGGTGGCCAGCGGGTCGGGGCGGTAGCGAAAAGTAGGAAGGTCGTTGTCCATCGGTGCTCCGTGTCACCGAGGATTCGGGCCCTACGGGAGTGGCGGCCAGCTCAGGCCTCGCAGGACGCGGCCGACAAGGTCAGTACCTCGCTCACCGATGCCGCCATCGGTGCCAAGGTCAGTGCCGCGCTGATCGCCGACCCGGCACTGAAGACCGCCGGTGCGCCGACGCGGGGATCATCGGATCAGCCCGCGCCGAGCTGGTCGGAAACGAACGCGCCCGCGCCCGATCGGCGAGTCCTGGCGAACCGGGTGGCGGCATGCAACAGCATCGCCGCCAGCATGATGAGGGCGGGCACCGCGTAGCCCGCATGGTTCGGGATGCGCGTCAGGAAGGAGCCCGCAAAGACCACGGCGATGAACCACACGCCGGTGCGGTGCAAGCTCTTCCAGTTGGCCGGGCCCAGAAAGCGCCTGGGGCCATCGAACGACGTGATCGCCAGCAGCGCGATCGCCATGTAGCCGATCGAGCCCGGTATGTTGGTCGCAGGCATGCGCCCGGCCCAGAACGCCTCGGGCGCCATGTTCACGTAGACGATCAACGCCAGCGCATGCACCAGTTGGGCAAAGGCGAACGACAGTCCAAGATAGCGCCGCTCCCGCACCAAGGCTCGGGTCAGGTCCGAGGGCGCGAGCTTTGCCAGCGAAGACGCCGTGAACGTGGGCAGGAACAGGATGAACGCGGCGCGTGCCGTCACCCGCACGGCGTACTGCAGGGACTGCACCGGATCGGGTGCCAATGCGTAGGCGACCGCCGCTGCCAGCACCACCAGGGCCGACAAGGCAAAAAAAGCTTCCAACGGGTCATGTATTTCTCCTGGACCGGGTGACTTGCCGCCATGACGCGGCGTGATTCCCATGCTAGGGAGCGGCCCTACCGAAGGTCTGTAAGCTTTCTTGCAATTCAACGAATCGTGATACCTGCCTCGCCATGGAAATTAGCGCCGCTCTGATGGAGAGGATGTCCTCAAACATGTGGTTCCAGTCGCTGCCCGAAACCGAGCGGCGGGAGCTGCTGGCCGGTTGCGCCCCGCGCCATCTCGCCGCCGGCGAATCGTTGTTCCGGCGCGGCGATCCGGTGGACGGCTTTTACGGGATCGTCGAGGGCCGCCTCAAGGTTTCAAACGTCCGCAGCGACGGCAAGGAAGGCATCCTGGCGATCCTGGAGCCCGGCAATTGGTTCGGGCAGGTATCCACCATCACGGGATGGCCACGCGCCTACGACGTCGTTGCGGTCGAGGCCGCGCAGGTCCTGAGGCTGCTGCCGCAGGCCTTCAACGCGCGCATGCAGAACGCCGCGTTCGCCAAGGCGATCGCGGAACTGCTGTGCCAGCACATCGGGCTTCTCTACCAGATGCTCGAAGACGCGACGCTGCATTCCACGCGCACGAGGATTGCCCGCCGCCTGATGCGCCTTGCGCGCGGCGATGTCAGCCTCGCTGCCGAGCAGCGGGCGAAGATTCCGGTCTCGCAGGACACCCTCGCCATGATGCTGGGCATCTCACGCCAGACACTCGCTCTCGAACTCAAGGCGATGGCGGCGCAAGGTGCCGTCGCCGTGCGGTACGGGCATGTCGAGATCCTCTCCATGGAGGCGCTCAAGTCGTTCGACGACTAGGCAAGGCCCGCGTCCCAGCCGTTCTCCGACGGCCGCTCAGGCAGCGCCCCGCGAGGGCTGGCCGGACTGCGGCCGAATCGCCCCTCGCTAACGCCCCAAGAGCGGCCGCCCACTGCCCAGGTAGCCCGTGCCGCCCGTAAATGGGGTCGCTGCAACGCGGCGGGCGGCGCAGCGGATTCGGCCGCAACTAGGATCCTTCCATGCCGACCTCGCTTCCCACCGCCGAATGGCAGCACCCCCATGTCTTCGACGAGGGCAACCCGCTGGCCGCCCGCAACACGCGCTGGGCCGTGCTCCTCACCGTCGTGATGATGGTCGCGGAGATCGCCGGCGCTTACGTCTTCAACTCGATGGCGCTGCTGGCGGACGGCTGGCACATGAGCTCGCATGCGGTGGCGCTGGGCGTGGCGCTGCAGGCATATGGCGCCGCGCGGCGCTGGGCGCAGGACGGGCGCTTCGCGTTCGGCACCTGGAAGATCGAGGTCCTCGGCGGCTACAGCAGCGCGCTGCTGCTGATCGGCGTGGCGGGCTTGATGGTGTGGCAGTCGGTGCAGCGCCTGCTGTCGCCGACGCCCATCCATTACGACGAGGCCATCTGAGCCGTCTTTCAACATTGTGCCGATGCAGCTTTAAAGTTGAGGGGGCGAACGACCCACCGTCATCTCCAATGAAGCACGGGCCGAATTTCCACATCGGCTGTGGCCCAAATTCAACATTCCGTCTCCATGCCCCATCGCCAACACCGGCCTCGAGGTCGTGCCCCAACCGTACTTGAAGCCAATGTCCTGAAGCTCAGGGCCTTCGAGATCGTGCTGGTCCTTTTCTACATGGAGGACCTGAAGCGGCACATCATCGACTCCATCCAGTTCAGCGACTACCTGCACGGGAACGGGGTTGACCGTTTGACCGATAGCAAGCCCAAGACCAAGGAAGGCAAGAAGCTGGAGCTGGCCCGTGCGGTGCTCGTAGCTGAAGGGGTCATTGACCAGACCGAAAGTGACGAAATCAAGAATCTCGTGGATTACCGCAACACCATCGGCCATCAGATCCAGCATTTGACAGTCGACGTCGGGGCCTACTCGGAGCTAATGTGCTTGACGAAGGAGAACCTTGAGCCGGTCGTTGCCTACGATTCCAAAGCTGCTGAGCGGGCCTGCGAGCTTCGGCTGAATGTCATGAAGGGAATGATGGGAAAGTTCGTTCAGCCGATGAGCTTCAACAGCCTTGCCTTCGAGGCCGCAGAATTGACCTATGTGGTGGAGATCAAGAGGCTCAAGTGTTGATTCCCGCGCAATCCTGACCCACCGTTTCCATCCAATCTTGACCCACCCTTGTTAGTGCCTCTGGGGCTCA
>NZ_JBWKPM010000046.1:0-27814 GCF_059418245.1 Roseateles sp. GW821-FHT09B06
CTGATCGCCCGTCTCGGGCAGTGCCCCTGCTGCGGCCGGGCAAGCGAAAGACTCAATTTGTGACACAGTAAGATTAGCTTTGCATGAATCACATTGGGGATGAGCGCCGCTTTCAATCGGCCTGCAGCCAGCTTGGCGGCGAGATTGTCAAAGTCGGGTGAATACTCGGCTTGATGGCTCGACAGCATGGCAGAGATTTGTTCGTTCAACCTCTTTCCGAGCCGGACTCCGCGAACGAGACCTAGCCTTGCGTCGGGAAGTCGACGCAACTCTTCTAGGCTGAGGGGTATCGGGTCGCCCACCACGATAAGGTCTTGGACCGCATATGAGTACGGCAGGAACCAGCCGACGCGATCACGCTCTGCCGTGCGCACAGCGGTTGTGACAATGTCCAGTTGACCTTGATCGAATTCCATCAGAAGACGCGCGCGCGGCCGGCTGACGAGTCTGAGCTGGCAGCCGCTACGTTGCGACAACTCGGCGACGAGGTCCGGCACTATGCCTTGCCATTGACCATCGTTCAAATAAGCGCCATAGCCGAGCTCAGAGATACCGACTCGTAGCTCACGCGAGCAGGCTGCCGCCGCCTGAGCGAGCGCCAGGGCTAGCAATGCGAAGGCCGGGCGTGTCAGGCCCATGCCCGTGCGAGGAAGAACGATTCCGGTATGGTGAAGAGCATCTTGGTTTGACCATGCAAGGGGCGGCCGTCCTGCCTGACGCCGATCAGGGGCGATGGTGCGGGCGATTCGTGCGACAGGTACTGGGCTTCGAAGGACTGACTGCGTCCCCAGGGCGGAAAGGGCGGCAGGCCCTCCACGCCAGATCGGGGCAGCGCCCCGTTTGCAATGTGGACGGGCAGCATCGTGACACCATATCCGGACCGGCGCCCGCCTGCGTGCAGGCAGGCGCCGGCGCTTCGCCGTCAAGCCGCGATGGCTTCTCCCGAATAGAGCGGGTAGTCGGTGTATCCGATCTCGGTTCCGCCAAAGAAGCTGTCGCGATCGTAGGGATTCAGCGGCAACTTGTGGCGCAGACGCTCAGGAAGATCCGGGTTGGCGATGAAGTGACGGCCGAAAGCCACCAGGTCGGCGTCGCCCGCTTGCAGGACCGCCTCGGCCGACTCGCCATCGAACCCGCCGGCGGCGATGATGACGCCCTTGTAGTGCTTGCGGATCAGACGCGAGCCGAGCGGCTCCTGCGACTTCGACTCGTCCTCACTTACACCGAGGATGCGCGGCTCGATCAGGTGCAGATAGGCAAGGCTGCGCTTGTCGAGTTCTTGGGCGACGAACGAGAAGAGCGCGTCCGGGTCGCTGTCCCGCATGTCGCCGAAGTTGCCACTGGGGCCGATGCGCACGCCCACGCGATCAGCGCCCCAGACCGAGATCAGCGCGTCGGTCACCTCGAAGAGGAAGCGAGCACGATTGGGGATAGAGCCGCCATATTCGTCGGTCCGCTTGTTGCTGCCATCCTGCAGGAACTGGTCGACGAGGTAGCCGTTGGCGCTATGGATCTCGACGCCGTCGAATCCGGCGGCCAGGCCGCGCTTCGCGGCGCTGCGGAAGCTCGCCACCAGGTCCTTGATCTCATCGGTGCTCAGCGCCCGGTTGGGCGTGCTGGGAGTCCATCCGGACGTCGTATACGCGACACCTCCATGGAGCACCTCGGAAGGACCGACCGGCTGCGCTCCCCCTGGCTGCACTTCGGCATGCGACTGCCGGCCCGCGTGATAGAGCTGGAGGAAGATCTTCGCGCCCTTTGCGTGGACGGCGTCGGTGACCTTCTTCCAGCCGGCGATCTGGGCATCGTCGTAGAGGCCTGGCGCGCCGAGATAGCCGTTGCCGTTCGGCGCCGCGATCGTTGCCTCGCCGACGAGAAGGGCGCCCTTCGATGCGCGTTGGCTGTAATAGTCGGCCATGAGGTCGCCTGGTACAGCGTTTGCCTCGGCGCGCATGCGCGTGAGCGGTGCAAGTACGACACGGTGGTCGAGAACATAAGGCCCGATCTTGATAGGACTGAAGAGCTTGGACATGAGTGGCTCCATTGGTTCGAGGGAAAAACCGAGGGCGCGCAAGTTGCGGTTGCGCCCCCTTGCAAGCCAATATGGGGAGGAGGCGGCGTTAGAGAAGCGGCGCTGCGTGCCGTTCACTCCGGACTTTCGGGTCCGCAATGACGCGCACCTGTACGTCCGCGGCGGCGAATTCGGGTTAGATTTCCTGCACGCCGCGCGCCAGCGCGGTGCCTATCTCAGGAGCGCTCATGGAGAGTCTGGTCGGCATCACAACCTTCGTGCAGGTCGCAAAGATCGGCAGCATTGCGGAGGCAGGCCGCATTCTCGGTATCTCGGCTTCCGCGGTTGGGAAGACGATTACGCGGCTGGAAGAGCAGTACCAGGTGCGGCTGTTCAACCGCAGCACGCGCAGCATCAAGCTGACGGCCGAGGGTGAGATGTTCCTCGCGCGTTGCCACCGCATCCTCAACGAAGTCGCTGCCGCGGAGGCCGAGTTGGCCAACGCCAAGGGGGTGCCACGTGGCCGGCTGCGCATCAGCGTTCCCCAGCTCACCGACCTCGTCATGCCGGTGATTCACGGCTTCATGCATCATTACCCTGAGGTCGACGTTGACCTCGACCTGTCCGACCGCATGGTGGACATCATTGAGGAAGGCTTCGACGTCGTGGTTCGCACCGGTGACCAGTCCGACTCACGGTTGGTCTCCCGCAGGCTGGGTATGTCGCGCCGAGTGCTCGTCGCATCGGAGGAGTACCTCAAGCGCCATGGCGTGCCCGAGACGCCGGCGAATCTGCTGGAGCATTACTGTTTGCTCCACAAGTTCGCTGCGAGCGGGCGCCTGGAGAAATGGCGCCTCGTGCTCCCGGAGGGGCAAAACGAACTGCCGTTGCGTGAGGCACGTATGTTCAGCAACGTCGAAGCGATCACGTTTCTCGCGCGCCGTGGCGACGGCATTGCCTACATCCCTGAATTCCTCGTTGCGGAGGACCTTGCGCGAGGTGAGATGCGCACTGTGCTCGATGCATTCGTGGACGACCCTGTCACGTTCTGGGCGGTGTGGCCGGCCTCTCGACACGCATCCCCCAAGCTGCGCGCGTTCGTTGATCACATTGGCGCGACTCTTTTTGCAAGCCAGCCGAGGCATGACGGATGAGCTCCAAAGCGCGAGAAAAGGTAGGTGTGATGTGTGTGACATGGGCCATCGTGGCCGTGTGGGTTCCTTCGCGGGTCGCGGCGGCCGAGACTGTCTATGCGTCCAACATCCAGAAAGCTGCGCGGCAGGGAGAGTGCACGCGGTGCCTTCTGGTCACTCTCTGACGCGCCCGAGATCTGGACCTCTCGCCGGTGCACGCAACGAAGGCGAGCGTGCACCAGGCCGCCAAGTTGCTTGCCGCAATGACGGAGTGCCGGATACATAGTTGACACGCACTCGAAACGGACATCCTGTTTGGTGTGCGTATCCGACCTGTCACGACGACTCAGCCCAATCGGCTAAGTCCTTGATCTGAAAGGCCGCAGGATACAAACAAGCTGAAAGGCAGACGTTCCTCCTCCTCACCCCGCATTTCAAGTCGCTGCGCCTGTCAGTGATCCTGGACTCGCGCACCCGGCGCAGTGCCACCTGAGTGAGGAAGAATTTTGGGGGTAAACATGCAGCGCGGCCCTGCGACCCGCATAGATGTTGGATTCTGTTCGGACGCCCTCCCGCCAGACAGCAAGCAAAAAAACGGGCCCCAGGGGCCCGTCTTGCATTTGCATGCACTATGTGCATGCGTAACAGCGCCGCCGATCCGATCGTTGCGACGGATCACGGGCCTCCCATGCGGAGATCCACGATCACGAGCACGGATCGCGCCCGTACGGAGGACCGTACAGGGATCGGGCAAAAAAAACGCCCCCCAGCCAAGGGCCAAGAGACCAGCTCAGTGTGTCAGTCCGAATGCTGGCCGGCTCTGCGGGGGGCGGAGTCGGCATCATGGCCGAAGCGCTCGATAACGCCGTGAACCTGGCAACAAAATTGGCAACAAAAAGCCAGCAAGCGGCACGGCCTGCCGGGCCGATTCCGGGGCCGTTGGGGAAGAGGTTCTGCGGATAGAGCCCGCCCGCCAAACAGGCCGGCCGGGCGCGACCGAGCGGTCGCTCAGCCCGCCAGCTGCTCGTAGGCCCCGGTCGACACGAACACCCGCACGCTGTCGCCGCCCGCCGCCTTCGCCTCGGCACAGGCAAGCGTGGCCGCGCTGATGGTGGCCTCCACCGTCTCCAGCGTGGGCTGCAACTGCACCACGCCGACGCAGGCCTTGACGCGCGTGCGGTGCAGGCCCCAGCGCAGCCGGTAGGCGGCGATCGAGGCGCGCATCTTCTCGGCCACGATGCTGGCGTAATGCTGATCGCAATCGGGCAGCAGCACGGCGAAATGGTCATCCTCCATGCGCGCCACCAGGTCGGATGCGCGCACCTTGGTGATCAGCATCTGGCCCAGGCCGTAGAGGAAATGGTCGGCCACCTCGGCGCCCATGCCCTGGATCACGTCCCGGAAGCGATCCACGTCCACCCATAGCATCGCCACCGGCTCGTGCCGACGGCTCCCCACATGCTCGGCCAGGCGGCGCTCGAACTCGCGCCGGTTGGCCAGCTCCGTCAGAGCGTCGTGCTTGGCGGTCCAGGTCGGCTGCATGCGCGACTGGCGCGCCGCGGTCACGTCCTCGACGATCCACAGCGCCTCGCCCAGCGGCGCTTCCCAGTGCACCGGCGTGGCCTGCAGCCGGCCCCAGAAGCGCGAGCCGTCGCGCCGCACATACTCGACCTCCTCGTCCAGCGGCCTTCCCGCGCCGAACGCCACCCGCATGCGCTCCAGCACGCCGGCATGGGCTCCCTCCGAGACATGCACCGGCCCCGTGGGTTGGCCGCTCAGATCGGTGTCATCGCCATGGCCGAACAGGTGGTTGAAATGCTCGCTGACCACCGCGAAGCGCGCCTCGTGGACGAAGCCCACGGCCAGCGGCGCCCTGACCAGCAGGGCGCGCATGCGCGCGGCCACGGCCTCGTTGGCATCCGCGGCGGTGTCGGCGTGAGGGGTCTGCATCGTTGTCTCCTTGGAGCGGGGCGCGTCCGCACTATTGCAGGTGTAGCGCGTTTGCGCCCTGCCGGAAACCCCGAACTGGCCCGGCAGTGCCGCTCAGTTCCCCGGCGGCCCCTCCAGCTCGCGCAGAAAGCTCGCGAAGCGCGGCAGGCCCTTGGCGGTCAGGCCGCGATAACGGTAGCTGACCAGGCTGCCAACGGCCGGCGGCGCACGCCGCTGGGCCTCGCTGAAGCCGCTGCCCAGCAGGAACACCTGGCCCTGCTCGTTGCGCACCCGCAGCGCCCCCAGCAGGCCCGCAAGGCGCCCCTCCCCCGGCAGATGCGCCAGCACCACGGCCTCGGCATCGTCCTGGGGCTTGAGCTTGAGCAGCACCTCGCGCCGCCCGGTCTGATAGGGCGCGTCGGCCTCGTGCAGCATCAGCCCCTCCCCGCCCTCGCTCAGCACCGCCTGCAGACGCCGGTCCAGCTCGGCCCGGCTGGCAACGCGAAACTGCGGCACCGCCTGCAAGCCCTCCCAGGCGGCCGCGGCGGCCAGCTGCGCGAGCCGCTCGGCGCGCTGGGCAAAGCCGCCCTCCCCGCCCGGCAGCTCGAACAGCATGTAGTGCAGCCGGCGCCATTCCTCCTCGCGCGGCCGGCGCCGCCGCACCGCGGCCGACAGGGCTTCGAAGCGCCCGCGCCCCATCCACAGCTCGCCGTCCAGCGGCTGCAGCGGCAGGCGCGCGGCAAACCAGGCCGGCAGCGCGATCGGCTGGCCGCCGCGGCTGAACATCAGGTGCCCGTCCCAGTAGGCGCGCACGCCGTCCAGCTTCTCGCTGACCAGGTAGCGCCGCACCTCGAGCCGCTCGGGCGCCTTGTGCGCCAGCAGCAGCGATGGTGCCTGGGCCGCCACCGCCCGGCGCGGTGCCAGCCAGGGCGTCAGCAGGCCGGCGGCCAGCAGTCCATTGAAGCGACGCTTTCTCATGGCAGCTCCCCGAAGCTGCCCGATCGTAGCCGCGCTATCCGGGCAAGGCCACGCCCTCGCAGCCCTTGCCCGCGGGGGTATTGGCCAGGCGCTCCGCGGCCGACAGCGGTGCGCCGCGATCGAGCACGATCAGCCAGCGGCCCGGCGCCTCCTGGCGCCACACCGAATTGAAGCGGCTGAGCAGTTGCCCCTGGGCATCGCGCACCGGTCCGGTCGAATAGGCCAGCCGGCCATCGCCGCTGACGACGATCTGGTCCGGCTCCCAGGAAAACGGTGCCTTTGCCCCGTCGTAGAAACCGCGCCAGGCCGCCACCACCGCGGCGCGCCCCTGGATGGGCTCGCCGCGACCGTTGAAGAACAGCGTGTGCTCGGCCAGGTGGCGCTCGAAGGCCGCCAAGTCGCGCCGCGCCATGCTGGCGGCAAAGCCGCATTCGGCCGCCCGCACCTGCTGCGTCCAGCGCTCGGCCGCGCCGACGTCTTGGTCCGCCGCAAGGGCGCCGCCCACCGATGGGATCGCGGCGAACAGGCCGGCCATCCGGCGCATCGTCTGCTGATTCATGTCGCTCAACTCCGGTCGATAACGGCCGAGCCTAGCCGAGGTGGGGCGTCCGTGACAAAACTCACTGCCTCCGGTGCCCGGGGCCTGGAAACCCCGACGCCGGCAGACGCCCGGCCTGGCTATGCTGCGCTGCCCTGCCGAGACCTCATGCCGCACCGCCCATTTCAACCGACGCGCCGCAACGCCCTGCTGAGCCTGGCCGCCATGCCGCTGACCCTGGGTGCGGGCCGCGCCGGGGCCGCCGCGCCGCTGCGCCTGGTGGCCACGGAGTTTCCGCCCTACACCTCGGCCACGCTGCCCGGCGGCGGCATCGCCTCGGCCATCACGCGCGCGGCGCTGCAGCGCGTGGGCCTGCCGATGGAGCTGCATTTCAGGCCCTGGGTGCGGGCCCTGTCGGAGCTGCAGCAGGGCGCCTGGGATGGCGTGATCGGCGCCTGGCACAGCCCGGAGCGCGAGCGCTATCTGCTGTTCCCGCGGCCGCTGGGCATCACCAGCAAGATCGGCTTCATGGCCCGCGCCGGCACGGATCTGCCGGTGGGCGATCTGTCGCGGCTCGGCGGGCTGAAGATCGGCACGGTACGCGATTACGCCAACCCGCCGGCCTTCGAGCAGGCCCGGCTGACGCGCGACGAAGCGGTGGACGATCTCGGCAATCTGCGCAAGCTGCTGGCCGGCCGCGTCGACCTGGCGCTGGCCGACAAGGGCGTGGCCTTCCATCTGCTGCAGACCCTGCTGCAGGACGCGGCCAGGGCCCTGGTCTGGCTGGATCCGGCGGTGGCCGAGATGCCGCTCCACACCGCGCTGGCCCTCCACCGGCCGCATGCGCAAGCCTATTTGGCCGCGCTCAACAAGGGCCTGGCCGAGCTGCAGCTCAGCGGCGAACTGGCCCGGCTGCTCCAGCTGAACGCCCGCTGGTATTGAAATAGTTCGCCCCCGACGGCCTGCGGCCGCCGCTGGCTCAATGCGCGACACGCGATGGATGGCCTCAGCCGGCCGGCGCGATCTGCTCGGCATAGTCGTAGAGCGCGCCGAGGATGTCCTGGCCGCGTTCGTCGTCCTCGCCCAGGGCCTCGCCCAGCGCATCGATGCGCTCGAAGAACGCCGCCAGGGTCTGCGCCCCGCCCTCGCCCTCGTGCAGGCGCGCGGCGCGGTGCGCCTCCCAGCGCTGGCGCTCGTCGGCATTCAGGGTGGCCGGGAAATTGCGCGCGCGCCAGCGGAACACCAACTCGTCCAGGCGCGCATCGGCAAAGGCCAGCCGCCCCTGCGCGACGCGCTGGGCCAGCTGCTCGGGCGGCAGTTCGCGCACGCGCTGCAGCGCACGCCGGTCCTCGTTGCCGACGAAACCGCCGTACAGGTCCTCGTCCGCGTCCTGCGGCGGCAGCGGCTCGCGCCGGAACACCTCGCCCCACAGCCCCGCCAGCACCCCGCCCTGCTCCGCCAGGCGCTGCGCATGCCGCAGGCCCTGCTCGATGTCGAGGCCCCAGCGCTGGGCCATGGCCGGCGACAGGGTCTTCAGATTGCCGATCACGATCGGCGACTTGTTGATGTGGATGGTCTTGATCGGCAGCCGCGCCACGCCTTCCGGCAGCAGCTCCTGCTTGGTGAACATGCGCAAGCGAATGGTCGCGGCGTCCAGCCCGTCCAGCGCGGCGGGGTCGACGGACAGGTCCCAGACGATCAGCTCGTTCTTGTTGGTCGGATGCGGCGCCAGCGGCCAGACCAGGGCGATGCAGCCGCGCTCGGGGCCGTACATGCCGGAGACATGCAGAAAGGGCTTGTTGACGCCGATCTCGGCCTGCACCGCGTCCTTCTTGCGCAGCTTCAGGCAGAACTCGAACAGCTTGGGCTGGGCCGTCCTGATCAGGCGTGCCAACGCGATGGTGGCACGCACATCGGACAGCGCATCGTGCGCCGCCTCGTGCGCCAGGCCATTGGCGACGGTCAGGTGCTCCAGCTTGAACGAGGGGCGGCCGTCCTCGTGCCTGGGCCACTCGATGCCCTCGGGCCGCAGCGCGTAGGCGCAACGTACCACGTCCAGCAGGTCCCAGCGCCCGCAGCCGTTCTGCCATTCGCGCGCATAGGGGTCGATCAGGTTGCGCCAGAACAGGAAGCGCGTCACCTCGTCGTCGAAGCGTATCGTGTTGTAGCCCACGCCCACCGTGCCCGGCTGGGCCAGCGCGCCCTCGATGGCGGCGGCGAACTCGTGCTCGGGCAGGCCGCGCTCCAGGCAATGCTGCGGCAGGATGCCGGTCAGCAGACAGGATTCGGGATCCGGCAGGTAGTCATTGGCCGGCTGGCAATAGACCATCAGCGGTTCGCCGATCTCGTTCAGATCGGCATCGGTGCGCACGCCGGCAAACTGCGCCGGGCGGTCGCGGCGCGGCACGCGGCCGAATGTTTCGTAGTCGTGCCAGAAAAAGGAAAAGTCTTGCATGGCGGCACGATACCCGATCGGCGCGCTGGTCAATAATCCGCGCTTTGGCCCCCGCCCCGGCCCATTTCCCACCCAGTCTTCGCGACGGATCGCTTTTGAACCCCATTTCGCGCCTGCTTGCCCTGCTCCCAGAATCGCGCCGCGCGACGGCGCGCCGGGCCCTGATCATCTTGGCCGCCGGCCTCGCCGGCCTGCTGATGCTGCTGGCCGTGGCCGCCGTGCTGATCTACCCCAGCCTGCCCGACCTCAGCGAGCTGACCGACTACCGCCCCAAGCAGCCGCTGCGCATCTACACCGCCGACGGCGTGCAGATCGGCGAGTTCGGCGCCGAGCGCCGCCGCTACCTGCCGCTGGAGCAGATCCCGAAGTCCATGCAGGACGCGCTGCTGGCGATCGAGGACACGCAGTTCTACGAGCATGGCGGCCTGTCCTATAGCGGCATTGCGCGCGCCTTCCTGAGCAATCTGTTCAGCTCGCGCAGCCAGGGCGCCTCCACCATCACCCAGCAGCTGGCGCGCGACTTCTACCTGACCAAGAAGAAGCTCTACAGCCGCAAGTTCATCGAGATGCTGCTGACCCTGAAGATGGAGGGCACGCTGTCCAAGCAGCAGATCCTCGAGATCTACATGAACCAGATCTACCTGGGGCAGAAGGCCTACGGCTTCGAGGCCGCCGCGCGCATCTATTTCGGCAAGAGCCTGCAGGCCCTGAGCATCGCCGAGACCGCGATGCTGGCCGGCCTGCCGCAGAACCCGATCTATGCCAACCCGGTCACCAACCTGGCGCGCGCCCAGCGCCGCCAGCAGGTGGTGCTGGAGCGCATGCACGAGCTGAAGCTGCTGGACGAGGCCCAGCTGGCCGCCGCCAAGGCCGAGAAGCTGCATATCCGCACGGCCCAGGATCCGCGCCTGCATGCCGAGTTCGTGGCCGAGATGGTGCGCCAGCAGGTGCATGCCCAGTATGGCGACGAGGCCTATACCCTGGGCCTGCAGGTCTTCACGACCCTGGAATCCGAGGAGCAGGCCGCCGCCTACCGCGGCCTGCGCCATGCGCTGATGGACTACGAGCGGCGCAAGCCCTACCGCGGCCCGGAGGGCTTCATCACCCTGCCCGACAGCGCGGCTGCACGCGATGCCGCGATCGCCCAGGCCCTGGCTGAGCACCCCGACAATGATGAGCTGCGCGCCGCCGTGGTCACCGAGGCCGGCCCGGGCAAGGTGCTGGCCAGCCTGCAGTCCGGCGAGGACATCGTCATCGCCGGCGACGGCCTGCGCGGCGCCGCCTCAGGCCTGTCACCGAAGGCCAAGCCCGAGCTGCGCCTGCGCCCCGGCGCCATCGTCCGCGTGCTACGCGGCGCCGCCACCAAGGCCGAGCCCAAGGGCGCCTGGCTGATCACCCAGCAACCCGAAGCCGAGGGCGCCCTGGTGGCACTGGAGCCCGGCAGCGGCCGGGTGCGGGCCCTGGTGGGCGGCTTCGACTTCGCGAAGAACCAGTTCAACCATGCCACCCAGGCCTGGCGCCAGCCCGGCTCCAGCTTCAAGCCCATCGTCTACTCGGCGGCACTGGAAGCCGGCGTCGGCCCGGGCACCCTGGTCGACGACGCGCCCATCGTGATCGGCGACTGGGCGCCGAAGAACTCGCCCGACCAGTTCGACGGGCCGATGACCGTGCGCCAGGCGCTGGCCAGATCCAAGAACATGGTGACGATCCGCCTGCTGGAGCGCATCACGCCGGCCGCCGCTCGCAACTGGGCCGGCCGCTTCGGCCTGGACGTGGACAAGCAGCCCGACAACCTGACCCTGGGCCTGGGCTCGGGCGCCGCCACGCCGATGCAGATGGCCAGCGCCTATGCCGTGTTCGCCAACGGAGGCCACCTGCTCAAGCCCACCGTGATCGCCCGCATCGTCGACGCCAAGGGCCAGCTGCTGTTCGAGGCCGCGCCCGAGCAGCCCAGCGAGGACAACCGCGCGATCTCGGAGCGCAATGCCTTCGTGATGAGCAGCCTGCTGCAGGAGGTCGCACGCAGCGGCACCGCGGCGCGCGCGCAGGGGCAGCTCAGGCGCGGCGACATCTACGGCAAGACCGGCACCACCAACGACGCGGTGGACGCCTGGTTCGCCGGCTTCCACCCCACCCTGGCCGCGGTGGCCTGGATGGGCCATGACAATCCCAAGAGCCTGGGCGAGCGCGAAAGCGGCGGCGGCCTGGCGCTGCCGGCCTGGATCGAGCTGATGGCCACCGCGTTGAAGGGCGTGCCGGCCCAGGAGATCCCGCCGCCGGCCGAGGGCCTGCTGCGCACGCCGCGCGCCGATGGCCTGGGCGAGGACTGGAGCTTCGAGGAATTCGCCGGCGAGGCCGGCATCAAGAGCATCGGCCTGGAGCAGATCACGCCGGTGCTGCCGCCGGCCTCGGCCGCCAGCGCTACACCATAGCGAGCAGTTCGGCCTCGCGCTCGCGGCTCAGGCCGGCCTTCGTGAAGGCCCTGGCCTCGGCCGGCAGGCCGCGCCACCAGGCCAGCGTGTCGGCCACGGTCTCGGCCAGCGGCCGGATGTGCAGGCCGGCGGCCAGCGCCTTCGCGTTGGCGCTGTGCATGAAGGCCGCATACTCGCCCCGCTGCGGCAGCCACAGCGGCAGCTCGGTCCAGGGCTTGACGCCCAGCTCGAGCAACCGGGCCTCCGGGGCCCAGACCCAGGTCGGGCGCACGCCAGCTGCCGCCGCGCAGAGGTCCAGCAGCTCGCCACGGCGCCATTGGCCCGCTGCGGCGACCACGTTGTAGACGCCGCAGCGCCCCTGTTCCAGCGCCGCGAGCGCAAAGGCAGCCAGGTCGCGGGCATCGATGAACTGCAGCCCGTCGTCGGGCCGGCCCGGCACCAGCAGCGCCTCGCCGTCGACGGCCCGGGCCGCTCGCGCCGGCCAATAGGTGAAGCGCTGGGTGGGGTCGTGGGGCCCGACCACCAGGCCCGGCCGCAGGATCAGCGCGCGCTCGCCGAAATGCCGCAGCACCGGCGCCTCGCAGGCCGCCTTCAGCGGCCCATAGCTCGCGCCGTCGACGATCTCGGTGCCGGGATCGGCCAGATCCTCGAGCCGCCCCAGCGGCGAGGTCTCGTCATTGGGCTTCGTGAAGCCGGCATAGGCCGAGATGCTGGAGATGTAGAGATAGCGCCCCACGCGCCCGGCCAGCAGCGCGCAGCTGGCTTCCAACTCCCGCGGCAGGTAGCCGCAGGTGTCGATCACCGCATCCCATTCGCCCTCGGCCAAGGCCGACAGATCGCGACGGCGGTCGCCGCGCAGGGTCGGCAGCTGCGGAAACAGCGCCGCAGCCGTCTGGCCGCGGTTGAACAGGGTCAGGTCATGCCCGCGCGCCACCGCCGCCTGCACCAGATGCCGGCCGACGAACTGCGTACCGCCCAGCACCAGCAGCCGCATGGCCCGGCCTCAGCGCTTGCGGACGACCACGCTGCCGACCGAGTAGCCGGCGCCGAAGGAGCAGATCACGCCCAGATCGCCGCCCTGCAGGTCGGCGCGGTGCGTATGGAAGGCGATGATCGAGCCGGCCGAGGCCGTGTTGGCGTACTCGTCCAGGATCAGCGGCGCAATGTCCGCACCGGCCTCGGCCAGGTCCTGGCCGACCAGCTTCTTGATCACCAGCTGATTCATGCCCAGATTGGCCTGATGCAGCCAGAAGCGGCGCACGTCGGTGGGCGCCCGGTGCAGCGCGGCCAGATGGTTCTCGATATGGGCGGCGGCCAGCGGCACGACCTCCTTGAACACCTTGCGGCCCTCCTGGCGGAAGGTCTTGTCGCGCGCCTGCGGGTCGCTGTCCTCGCTGCGATTCATGAAGCCGAAGTTGTTGCGGATGTTGTTGGAGAACTGGGTGGCCAGCTTGGTGCCCAGGATCTCCCACTGGTCGGCCGCGGTGGCGGTGTCGGCGCGCTCGACGATCACCGCGGTGCAGACATCGCCGAAGATGAAATGGCAGTCGCGGTCCTTCCACTCCAGGTGAGCCGAGGTGATCTCGGGGTTCACCACCAGCACGCAGCTGGCGCTGCCGGCGCGCACCGCATTGGCGGCCTGCTCGATCGCGAAGGTGGCGGAGGAGCAGGCCACGTTCATGTCGAAGCCGTAGCCGCCGGCACCGATGGCCTGCTGGATCTCGACCGCCATGGCCGGGTAGGCGCGCTGCATATTGGCGGCGGCGCACAGCACGGCGTCGATCTGCTGCCCCTGCTTGCCGGCCGCGGCCATGGCCTGGCGCGCGGCCACCACGGCGATCTCGGCCATCAGCGAGAGCTGATCGTCGGCGCGTTCGGCAAAGCGCGGGTGCATGCGGGTCGGGTCGAGCACGCCCTCCTTCTCGATCACGTAGCGCTGCTTGATGCCCGAGGCCTTCTCGATGAACTCGACGCTCGAATGGGTCAGCGGCTCGCGCGTGCCGGCCGCGATGGCCTCGGCATGCTGGGCGTTCTGCAGGTCCGCATGGCGGTTGAAGGCCTCGACCAGCTCGGCATTGCTGATGGTGTGCGGCGGCTGGTAGATGCCGGTGCCGCTGATGACGACTGCGCTCATGATGGGATTCCTAGGCGGGGGCGCAAGTGTAACGACGCACGCCACCTCGGGGCAAAGAGGGCTTACCCAGCCCGGGTCGGCGAACCCGCGTAGAATCAATCACCGGGCCCAAATTTTGGCACCCGGTTTTTTTGCGCCCGCACCATGGCTCTTGCTCCATGGCCTCGCGGGCGACCGGATCGGCCAAGTCAAGCGCTCGCAGCCCAGGCGGTGCACTGCATGCAACGCACCCCGACTTTGCGAACTTGGACTTATGGAAATCTTCGACTACGACAACATCCTGCTGCTGCCGCGCAAGTGCCGCGTGGAAAGCCGCGCCGAATGCGACACCTCGGTGGAGTTCGGCGGGCGCCGCTTCAAGCTGCCGGTGGTGCCGGCGAACATGAAGACGGTGCTGGATGAGCGCATCACCGAATGGCTGGCCGCCAACGGCTACTTCTACGTGATGCACCGCTTCGACCTGGACAACGTGGCCTATGCCAAGGCGATGCGCGACAAGGGCCTGTTCGTGTCCCTCAGCTCGGGCGTCAAGGAGGCCGACTACGCGGTGATCGACCGGCTGGCCGCGGAAGGCGTGGGGGCCGACTACATCACGATCGACATCGCCCATGGCCATGCCGACAGCGTGCAGCGCATGATCGCCCACATCAAGCAGAAACTGCCGCAGACCTTCGTGATCGCCGGCAATGTGGGCACGCCCGAGGGCGTGATCGACCTGGAGAACTGGGGCGCCGACGCCACCAAGGTCGGCATCGGCCCCGGCAAGGTCTGCATCACGCGGCTGAAGACCGGCTTCGGCACCGGCGGCTGGCAGCTGTCGGCCTTGAAGTGGTGCGCCCGTGTCGCCACCAAACCCATCATCGCCGACGGGGGCATCCGCCACCATGGCGACATCGCCAAGAGCGTGCGCTTCGGCGCCTCGATGGTGATGGTCGGCTCGCTGTTCGCCGGCCACGAGGAATCGCCGGGCAAGACGGTCGAGCTGGATGGCAAGCTCTACAAGGAGTACTACGGCTCGGCCTCGGACTTCAACAAGGGCGAGTACAAGCATGTCGAGGGCAAGCGCATCCTCGAGCCGGTGAAGGGCCGGTTCGCCGACACCGTGCGCGAGATGCAGGAAGACCTGCAGAGCTCGATCTCCTACGCCGGCGGCCGCCAGTTGGCCGACCTGAAGAAAGTCAACTACGTGATCCTGGGCGGGGAAAACGCGGGCGAGCATCTGTTCATGTAGGACAATTCCCCCATCCCGCTATCCAGCCGGGGCGTCTCCGCAAGGAGCCGCCCCTTTTTCCTCGCCGCCCCACCATGACCGAACTCGCCAAGTCGTTTGAGCCCGCCGCCCTGGAAGCCCATTGGGGTCCTCTGTGGGAGTCCAAGGGCCTGTACAAGCCCACGCTGGACCCGGCGCGCGAGTCCTTCAGCATCCAGCTGCCGCCGCCCAATGTGACCGGCACCCTGCACATGGGTCACGCGTTCAACCAGACCATCATGGACTCGCTGACGCGCTACCACCGCATGCGCGGCTTCAACACCCTGTGGGTGCCGGGCACCGACCACGCCGGCATCGCCACGCAGATCGTCGTCGAGCGCCAGCTGCAGGACAAGGGCCAGAGCCGCCACGACCTGGGCCGCAAGAATTTCGTCGCGCGGGTCTGGGAATGGAAGCAGGAATCGGGCAACACGATCACGCGCCAGATGCGCCGCATGGGCGACTCGGTGTCCTGGGAGCATGAGTACTTCACGATGGACGAGAAGCTGTCCAAGGTCGTGACCGACACCTTCGTCAAGCTCTACGAGGAAGGCCTGATCTACCGCGGCAAGCGCCTGGTCAGCTGGGACCCGATCCTGAAGTCCGCCGTGTCGGACCTGGAGGTCGAGAGCGAGGAGGAGGACGGCTTCCTCTGGCATATCCGCTATCCGCTGGCCGAAGGCGACGAGTCGCTGGTCGTGGCCACCACTCGTCCGGAAACGATGCTCGGCGACACCGCGGTGATGGTGCACCCCGAAGACGAGCGCTACAAGCATCTGATCGGCCAGCAGGTGAAGCTGCCGATCACCGGCCGCCTGGTGCCGGTGATCGCCGACGACTATGTGGACAAGGAATTCGGCACCGGCGTCGTCAAGGTCACGCCGGCGCACGACACCAACGACTACCAGGTCGGCCTTCGCCACGCGCTGCCGATGCTGACCATCTTCACCCTGGACGCCACGGTCAACGACGAGGCGCCCGAGGCCTACCGCGGCCTGGACCGCTTCGTCGCACGCAAGAAGATCGTCGCCGAGCTGGAGGAACAGGGTCTCTTGGTCGAGACCAAGAAGCACAAGCTGATGGTGCCGCGCTGCGCCCGCACCGGCCAGGTGATCGAGCCGATGCTGACCGACCAGTGGTTCGTTGCGATGACGAAGGCCGGCGCCAAGGGCCAGAGCATCGCCGAGGAGGCGATCGAGGCCGTGGCCAGCGGCGAGGTGAAGTTCGTGCCCGAGAACTGGGTCAACACCTACAACCAGTGGATGAAGAACATCCAGGACTGGTGCATCTCGCGCCAGCTCTGGTGGGGTCACCAGATCCCGGCCTGGTATGACGAGGACGGCCGGGTCTATGTCGCGCGCGACGAGGCGGCCGCCCAGGCCCAGGCGGACAGGGTGTCGCCGGGCAAGACCCTGACGCGCGACGAGGACGTGCTGGACACCTGGTACTCCTCCGCCCTGGTGCCCTTCTCCACGCTGGGCTGGCCCGAGCAGACGACGGAACAGGACCTGTTCCTGCCCAGCTCGGTGCTGGTGACGGGCTACGACATCATCTTCTTCTGGGTCGCCCGGATGATCATGATGACCAAGCACTTCACCGGCAGGGTGCCCTTCAAGCATGTCTATATCCATGGTCTGGTGCTCGACTCGCATGGCAAGAAGATGAGCAAGTCCGAGGGCAATGTGCTGGACCCGGTGGACCTGATCGACGGCATCGAACTGGCGCCGCTGCTGGATAAGCGCACCCAGGGCCTGCGCAAGCCCGAGACCGCCCCGAAGGTGCGCAAGGCCACCGAGAAGGAATTCCCCGAGGGCATCCCCGGTTACGGCGCCGACGCGCTGCGCTTCACCTTCGCGGCGATGGCCACCTTGGGCCGCAGCGTCAACTTCGACTCGAAACGTTGCGAGGGTTATCGCAACTTCTGCAACAAGTTGTGGAACGCGACCCGCTTCGTGCTGATGAACTGCGAGGGCCAGGACTGCGGCCTGCTGGAGCACACGAAGGAGCAATGCGCCCCCGGCGGCCCGGCCCATGGCTATCTGAAGTTCAGCGCCGCCGACCGCTGGATCGTCAGCGCGCTGCAGAAGGTGGAAGCGGCGGCGGCCCAGGGCTTTGCCGACTACCGACTGGACAACGTCGCCAACGCGATCTACGACTTCGTCTGGAACGAGTACTGCGACTGGTATCTGGAAATCGCCAAGGTGCAGATCCAGACTGCCAGGGACGCCGGCGACGAGGCCGGCGCGCGCGCCACGCGCCGCACCCTGATCCGCGTGCTGGAAACCATCCTGCGCCTGCTGCACCCGATCGCACCCTTCATCACCGAGGAGCTGTGGCAGACCGTGGCGCCGATCGCCGGCCGCAAGCAGTCCGACTACTTGGTGACCGCCGCCTATCCGGTGGCCCGGCCCGAACGCATCGACGAGGCCGCCATCGCCTGGGTGGAGCAGCTGAAGTCGGTGGTCGGCACCTGCCGCAGCCTGCGCAGCGAGATGGGCCTGTCGCCCTCGGACCGCGTGCCCCTGCTGGTGGGCGGCGACCTGGGCTTCATGCGCGAGGCCGCCCCGGCGCTGAAGGTGCTAGCCAAGCTGGCCGAGGTGCAGCTGATCGAGGACGAGGCCGCCTTCAACGCGGCCAGCAGCATGTCGCCGGTGCTGGTGCATGGCGCCGTGCGCCTGGCGCTGAAGGTGGAGATCGATGTCGAGGCCGAGAAGGCCCGTCTGGACAAGGAGATCGCCCGCCTCGAAGGCGAGATCACCAAGGCCACCGCCAAACTAAGCAATGAGAGCTTCGTCGCGCGCGCGCCGGCGGCCGTGGTCGACCAGGAGCGTCAGCGCATTGCCGATTTCAGCAACACCGTGATGCGCTTGCGCGCGCAATTGCATCAGTTGCAGGCCCGCTGAAGCGGGTCAGCGCCAGCGTGACACGGCTGCGGGCTCGGGCAGATCGGCTGGGTAAGTAGCGCGGAACTCCGCCATCGGCTGCGGCGGCGCGGTCAGCAGTTCGTCCATGCGGCGGGCCACGCCCCAGGCGGCACGCACGCGCGATTCGCGCGTCGTGCCCGCCAGCCGGGGCGTCACCTGCAGGCCTTCCAGGCCATGCAGCGGGCGACCGGGCTCCAGCAGCCCCGGCTCCAGGCTGTCGAACCAGGCCGCCAGCACGCGGCCGCTGAGCATCGCGTGGGCCAGGGCCTGCTCGTCGAACACCGCCGAATGGGCGATGCTCACCAGCACCTGCGAGGGCTTGGCAAAGCCCAGCACGCGTTCGCCGATCAGGCCGCGGTAGCGCAGGAAATAGGCCAGTTGCACGCTGACGCCGTCGCTCTGCTCCATCAGCTCGCGCAGCGGCAGGGGCTCGATGCCCCATTGGGCCCAGAGCGGCTCGCTCTGGTGCAGGCTGGGGTCGTAGCCGACCACGCGGGTGCCGAAGGCCGGCAGCAACTGGGCCAGCATGCGCGCCGCCGGGCTCATGCCGATCAGACCGACGGTGGCGCAGCCCAGTTCGCGGCCGACCAGCATGCCGTCGCTGGCCTGCACCGGCACGCGCCGCAGCAGGGCCAGCAAGGCGCCGATCACGAACTCGGCCTCGGCGCTGGCGGTGGCTGTCAGGCTGCGCACCACCTCGACGCGGGCGGCACGGCAGGCGTCGATGTCGATGTTCTCCAGGCCTGCGCTCATGCGCGCAACGACGCGCAGCTTGGGGGCAAGGCGCAGCAGGGCCGCATCCAGCGGGACGCTGGGCGGCAAGACCAGACCCTGCACCTGGTGCAGGGCGGCCCGCAGAGCCTGTGCATCGCCAGCCAGTTCGGGCGCGCAATGCACGGCATGGCGCTCGGCCAGCCACTGCATCACCTCCGCCTCCAGCGGCTCCACAATCAACAGGCTCATTGTTTCACGGTCTTGCAATCCCGATTTTCAATACTGGCGCGCATGCCACAATGGCCGCGAGCAATCAGAGAGTTTACGGAAATGGTGACTAAAGCGATCTTCCCCGTTGCCGGCCTGGGCACACGCTTCCTGCCGGCCACCAAGGCGCAGCCCAAGGAAATGCTGCCCGTTGTCGACAAGCCCCTGATCCAGTACGCCGTCGAGGAGGCCTACGCGGCCGGCGTGCGCGAAATGATCTTCGTGACCGGCCGCCACAAGCGACCGATCGAAGATCACTTTGACATGACTTTCGAGCTGGAGGTAGCCCTCGAACAAGCGGGTAAGCAGGAACTGCTGGACGTGGTGCGCAGCGTCAAGCCCGATGACATGGAGTGCATCTATGTGCGCCAGCCCCAGGCCCTGGGGCTGGGCCATGCGGTGCTGTGCGCTCAGCGCCTGGTTGGCAACGAACCCTTCGCGGTGCTGCTGGCAGACGATCTGATGGTGGGGCCGATCGGTGGCCAGCCGGTGCTCAAGCAGATGGTCGAGCAATTCAAGGAATGGCGCGCCTCGATCCTGGCGGTGCAGGAAGTGCCGGCCGAGCACACCAAGCGCTACGGCATCGTCGCCGGCACCCATGTGAACGACAAGCTGATGGACGTCAGCCGCATCGTCGAGAAGCCCGCGCCCGATGTGGCGCCCTCGCGCCTGGGCGTGGCGGGCCGCTACATCCTGACGGCCGGCGTGTTCCATGAGATCGCCAACCAGCCGCGCGGCGTTGGCGGCGAGATCCAGCTGACCGACGGCATCGCCGGCCTGCTGCGTCGCGAGAAGGTGTTCGCCTACCGCTACGACGGCAAGCGCTATGACTGCGGCAGCAAGGAAGGTTTTCTGCAGGCCAATGTGGAACTGGCCCTGGCCCACCCCGAGCTCGGCCCGGGCTTCCGCGAGTACCTGCAGAACCTGGAAATCTGAGGCGCCCGCGGCGCGAAAGCAAAAAGGCCACGCACCGCGTGGCCTTTTTTTACTGGCGCCGCCCGATTCTCAGCGGCGCTTCAGCACATGGATGAATTCGTCCGCCTGAGTGCTCTGCTCCACCAGCTCGTTGCCGGTCTGGCGTGCAAAGGCCTGGAAGTCCCGCATCGAGCCCGGATCGGTGGCCACCACCTTCAGCAGTTGGCCGCTTTCCATCTCGGCCAGGGCCTTCTTGGCCTTCAGGATGGGCAGCGGGCAGTTCAGACCGCGGGTGTCGAGTTCCTTGTGAGCGTCCATGGCTTGGGTTCCTTTGCTGAAGCCTATTTTAATTCCAGCCACTGCGGCTCGATGCCGCGCGAGCGCAGCCAGGCGGCGAGCGCCTGGCCGGTGCCCTGCGGCCAGCACTTGAGCTGCTCGGGCGGGATCAGCTTGTACTCGGCCAGTTCGGGCGACAACCGGATCTCACCCTGGCAGGTCGCATGGTAGGCAATGATCACCTGATTCATGCGCTGGAAGTCCCACACGCCCAGCAGCTGGAGCGCATCGACCCGCAGTGCCGTCTCTTCCAGCACCTCGCGGCGGAGGCCCTCCTCGGGCGTCTCGCCGGCCTCCATGAAGCCGGTGATCAGGCCGAAGAAGCGCCCCGGCCAGGCCGCGTTGCGTGCCAGCAAGACCTGGCCCTCGCGGTCGGTGCATTCGATCACCGCGGCCAACACCGGCGTCGGGTTGTTCCAATGCGTGAAGCCGCAGTTCGGGCAGCGCAGCCGGGTCTTCGGGCCGCCATCCTCGTCCCGCGCCAGCCAGGCCAGCTCCGTGGCGCAGCTGGGGCAGAAACGGTAGGCGGCCGGCGCATTCATGCGGGAAACACCCCGGTGGACAGATAGCGGTCGCCGCGGTCGCAGACCACGAAGACGATGGTGGCGTTCTCCACCGTGCGCGCCAGCTGCAGTGCCGCCCAGCAGGCGCCGGCCGCCGAGATGCCGCCGAACAGCCCCTCCTCGCGCGCCAGGCGGCGCGCCATCTCCTCGGCATCCGACTGGCTGACCAGCACCAGTTCGTCCACGGCCGAAGGGCGGTAGATCTTTGGCAGGTAGGCCTCGGGCCATTTGCGGATGCCGGGGATGCGGGAACCCTCCGCGGGCTGGGCCCCGATGATGCGCACCTGCGAGTTCTTCTCCTTCAGGAACTTGGAGACCCCGGTGATCGTGCCGGTCGTGCCCATCGCGCTGACGAAATGGGTGATCTGCCCCTCGGTGTCGCGCCAGATCTCGGGACCGGTGGTCTCGTAATGGATGCGCGGGTTGTCTTCGTTGGCGAACTGGTCCAGCACGTGCCCTTTGCCGTCGCGCTGCATCTGTTCGGCCAGGTCGCGGGCATATTCCATGCCGCCGGAGCGCGGGGTCAGCACCAGCTCGGCGCCGAAGGCCTTCATGGTCTGGGCACGCTCGATCGACAAATCCTCCGGCATGATCAGCACCATGCGATAGCCGCGGATCGCCGCCGCCATCGCCAGCGCGATACCGGTATTGCCCGAGGTGGCTTCGATCAAGGTATCGCCGGGCCGGATGTCGCCACGCTCCTCGGCGCGGCGGATCATGCTGATAGCCGGGCGGTCCTTGACCGAACCGGCGGGGTTGTTGCCTTCGAGCTTGGCCAGGATCACATTGCCGCGCGAGGCAAGCTCTGACCCCAGGCGCTGCAGGCGCACCATGGGCGTGTTGCCGATCACATCTTCGAGGCTGGGATACTGTTTCTGCTTGCTCATGCGCGCATTGTCGCAGTCAATGAAAGGCATTGCATGGCATAATCCTTGGCTTCAGCAAACGCGCATTGCCGAGACTGGCCCGGGTGGCGAAATCGGTAGACGCAGGGGACTCAAAATCCCCCGCCGCAAGGTGTGCCGGTTCGAGTCCGGCCCCGGGCACCAGCAAGCAAGGCCCGCGCTGAAACCATCAAGCCGCTCTCTCCGAGCGGCTTTTTCGTTTCGGCGCCCGCGCCCGGCGCTGCGCATACACTCTGCCGCTTACCCACGGCCCTTCCTTCGCTGCGTTCACAAGCTCTGCCATGCCCCATCTGCCCTCGGTTACCAAAGCCTTCATGCTGGCCTGCGTGGGCCTGTTCTGCGCCTTCCTGCTGTTGCCGCCCTCGCTGGAGCTGATGTTCGCGCTGTGGCCGCTGCAGAGCGGCCGCTTCCTGCCCTGGCAGCCCGTCACCTATGCCTTCCTGCACGGCGACATGCTGCATCTGTTCTTCAATATGCTGGGCCTGTGGATGTTCGGCTCGGAGCTGGAGCGCGTCTGGGGCGGCAAGCGCTATCTGCAGATGCTGGTCGCCAGCATCCTCAGCGCGGCGGCCGTGCAGCTGGTGTTCACGTTGCTGATCGGATCCTTCTCGCCCACGGTGGGGGCCTCCGGCGCGCTGTTCGGCCTGCTGCTGTCCTTCGGCATGCTGTTCCCCGACCGCATCATCATGCCGCTGTTTCCGCCGATCCCGATGAAGGCCAAGTACTTCGTCGCCATCTTCGGTGCGCTGGAGCTGCTGATGGGCCTGTCCGGCCGCAGCGGCATCGCCCACTTTGCGCACCTGGGCGGCATGCTGGGCGCCTTCCTGCTGATCCGCTACTGGCGCAGCGGCAGCCGTCGCCGCTGAGCACAGCCCCCCCTACGCGCTGCGCGCGCCCCTCAAGGGGGCGAGGCCGCAGGACCGGCGGAGCCGGATCCTCGGCCTCCGCGCGATCCACACACTCAAGCAAGTAGCCCCTCCGCTGGCTGCGGATAGCGCAGCCTCAGGCGCAGTTCCTTCTTCAATCGGCCGTTGTCGAGCCGGCGCGATTCGCTCCAAAAGCTCAGCTGCAGCGGTGACATCTGCGCCGCGGCCTCGGCCCGCGTGATGCGCGGCGGCGGCGGCAGGCCGCAGAGTTCGGCCGCCAGCTCGAAGTAGTCGCCCATCAGCAGTTCGCTGTCATCGCAGGCATGCAGCACGCGCTGCGGCAGGCCGCGCCACAGCGCCGCCACGCAGGCGCGCGCCAGATCGTCGGCATGGATATGGTTGGTGTAGACATCGTCCGTGCGCGCCAGCACCGGCGTGCCGCGTGCCAGGCGTTCGCGCGGATGGCCGCCGGCGCGGTCCGCCGCATAGATGCCGGGCACGCGCAGGATGCTGACGCGACAGCCGAAGCGCGCGCCGAACCAGCGCAGGCGCTGCTCCGCATCGACGCGCCGCCGCGCGCGGTCGGTCGCCGGCGCCACCGGGCGCGTCTCGTCGAAGCGCGCCCCGCCGGCATCGCCGTAGACCCCCGTGGTGCTGGCATAGACCAGCGCGCGCGGCGCGCGATCGCGCGCCAGTGCGCGCAGCAGGTTCAGGGTGCGTCGGTCCTGGTCGCCCTGCCCTTGCGGCGGCGCCAGATGCAGCACCCGGTCGGCCAGGCCGGCCAGCCGCGCCAGGGTCTCCGGCCGGTCCAGGTCCCCCCACAGCGGCGTCGCGCCGCCCGCCCGCAGTGCCGCGAAACGCGCCGGGCTGGAGCTCAGCGCAAACACCGGCAAACGCCCGCCCAGCAGCCTCAGCACCCGCAGGCCCACATCGCCACAGCCGATGATTAGCAGACGCGGGGGCGACGGGCGGGCGGTCATGAAGAGGTGACTTTCGTGGGCTCAGGCAAAATAGAGGGCGAGTGTACGGCCCGCCCGCATCCGAGGCGGGCCGCGTTTTTGTCGGCCCTGCCGTCAGCCCTAGCCTTTTGCCCATCACCATGAATTTCCAGGTTACCGTCCAGCCCAGCGGCCGCGTCTTCGAGGTCGCGAGCGATGAAACCATGCTGGGAGCCGCCATCCGCCAGGGCGTGGGCCTGCCCTATGGTTGCAAGGACGGCGCCTGCGGCTCCTGCAAGAGCCGCCTGCTGGAAGGCCGCGTGACCCTCGGCCCGCACCAGCCCAAGACCCTGACGCCGGAGGAGGAAGCGGCCGGCTTCGTGCTGACCTGCTGCGCCACACCGCAGAGCGACTGCGTGCTGGAGGCCCGCACCGTGCCGGGCGCCGGAGAGTTCGCGGTGCTGAAGCTGCCCAGCCGCGTCATCAGCCTGGACAAGCCGGCCGGCGACGTGGCCGTGGTGCGCTTGCAGCTGCCGGCCAATCTGAACTTCCAGTTCCATGCCGGCCAGTATGTGGAGTTCATCCTGCGCGACGGCGCACGCCGCTCCTACAGCATGGCCAATGCGCCGCACAACCTGGGCACACCGGCCGCGATCGAGCTGCACATCCGGCACATGCCCGGCGGCAAGTTCACCGACCATGTGTTCGGCGCGATGAAGGAAAAGGACATCCTGCGCATGGAAGGCCCATTCGGCAGCTTCTTCCTGCGCGAGGACAGCGACAAGCCGATGATCCTGCTGGCCAGCGGCACCGGCTTCGCGCCGATCAAGGCCATCATCGAGCGCATCCAGCACCTGGGTCTGAGCCGCCCGGTGGCGCTGTACTGGGGCTGCCGCAGCAAGGCCGACCTGTACCTGCACGACTGGGCCCTGCAGGCCGCCAGCGCGCTGCCGGACTTTTCCTATGTGCCGGTGCTGTCCGAGCCCAGGCCCGAGGACGACTGGAGCGGCCGCAGCGGCTTCGTCCACCAGGCGGTGATGGCCGATTTCCCCGACCTGTCGGGTCATCAGGTCTATGCCTGCGGCGCGCCCATCGTCGTCGAGTCCGCCCAGCGCGACTTCGTGGCACAGTGCAGGCTGCCGGCGGAAGAGTTCTACGCCGATTCGTTCACCTCCGAAGCAGACAAGCATTCCGGCTGACGGCCGGCGCGGCCGCGGAGAAGACTCATGGCGGCCCAGGCCGCTATAGGTCGCAACCACAAGCATTGATGTTCGAACCGCCCTACGTCGCCGTCGACCGCTTCCAGGCACAGCTCAATGAGCAGGGCCATGCGGTGATCTCGCCCGCCAGCGTGCAGCGGGCCTTCGGCGTCACGGGGGCGGAACTGGCCGCGCTGGAACCATTCTGGAACCAGCTGCCGCCCGACGCTTATCTGCGCGACGGCGGTCGTTACCGCTTTCGCCGCCATGGCTGCTTCGTCGCCGAAGGTACGCGGCTGCGCCAGGTCGAACATCGCGCCCATTGGCAGCCGCTGGACTACAACGCGCTGCATGGCGGCATCGAACGCTGGTTCGAGCCGGTGCAACCCGAGGCCGTGGCGCTGCCGGCCTGGGGCGCGCTGATGCGGGGCCTGACCGGCGTGGCCTCCGCGCTGAAGGGCCGGGACAACCATGTCGGGCCCTGGTTCATCGAGGCGCACCAGTTCCGCATCGACACCACCGACGGCATCGGCCGCCCCACGCCCGAGGGCGCGCACCGCGACGGCGTCGATCTGGTCGCGGTGTTCCTGATCGGCCGGAAGGGCATCAAGGGCGGCGAGTCGCGCGTCTTCGAGGCGCGCGGCCCGCAGGGCCAGCGCTTCACGATGACCGCGCCCTGGACCCTCTTGCTGCTCGACGACGAGCGCATGATCCACGAAACCACCCCGATCCAGCCGGCGGCCGAGCATGGTCACCGCGACACCCTGGTCGTGACCCTGCGCGCCGGCGGCTTCCAGGGGCCCTGATGCCGCTGCGGCATGGCCCCATGCCCAAGCGGCAGGGGCCGGTGCCGCCTGCCCTCCTACACTCGTGAGGCCCCGCGCCACAAGCGCGGCTCCCGGCGCCACCCCGGCGCCCCAACCCAAGCACCACGAGTGCAAGCACCCATGAACGCGATCTCCGATCTCGCGCGCGCCATCGTCGCCGACGCGCCCTCCTCCCTCCCCTCCTCCCTGTTCGGCCTGCCCGAGCAAGCACCGCACGAGAAAGTGCTGCTGGCCGCCGACGCCGAGACCGGCCTGAAGGCCATCCTGGCCGTGCACAGCACGGCCCGCGGCCCGGCCTTCGGTGGCTGCCGCTTCTGGAGCTACGACAACGAGCTGGCCGCGCTGAACGACGCGCTGCGCTTGTCGCAGGGCATGAGCCTGAAGAACGCGCTGGCCGACCTGCCCTTCGGCGGCGGCAAGGCGGTGATCATCAGGCCGCAGGGCTGGAATGAGAGCAACGACCGGGCCGCGCTGTTCGCCGCCTTCGGCCGTGCCGTGCAGTCGCTGAATGGCGCCTACATCACCGCCGAGGACGTGGGCACCACCACCGCCGACATGCGCGGCATGCAGAGCCAGACGCGGTACGTCAGCGGCATCCCGCGCGAGGCAGGCGCCTTTGGCGGCGACCCCAGCCCCAAGACCGCCTACGGCGTGTTCGTCTCGATCGACGAAGGCGTCAAGCGCGTGCTGGGCCGGGCCTCGCTGGAAGGCACGCGCGTCGCCATCCAGGGCCTGGGCGCGGTGGGCTGGCATCTGGCCGAGTACCTGCACCGGGCCGGCGCCAAGCTGATCGTGGCCGACATCGATGCCGCCAAGGTCGAGCGCGCGCGCTCCGAGTTCGGCGCCGTCGCGGTCGGCATCCACGAGATCATCGCCGCCGACGCGGACGTGCTGGCGCCCTGCGCCCTGGGCGCCGCGCTGAACGCGCTGAGCGTGCCGCAGATCCGCGCCCGCCTGATCGCCGGCGCCGCCAACAACCAGCTGGCCACGCCGGCCGATGGCGACGCGCTGCAGGTCCGCGGCATCGCCTACCTGCCCGACTACCTGGTCAATGCCGGCGGCATCATCTCGGTGGCGCGCGAGTACCGCGGCGAGGGCGAGGAGGCGGCCGTGATGGCCGAGGTCGGCCGCATCCGCGAGCGCGTGGCCGAGTTGCTGGAGCGCGTGCGCCTCGGCAATTCCACGCCGGCCCGCGAGGCCGATGCCTGGGCTCGCGCCAAGCTGGTCAGGCCCGTGCGCTAAGCGCCATCCGCGGGTCGCCGGCCTGCTAGGCTAGCGGGATGAACAGCACCCGCCATATTTCCGCTCCCATCAAGACCCGCCGGCTGCTGCTCGCGGGTCTTGCCCTTTCGTCCACCCTGTTCGGCGCCGGCCAGGCGCTGGCTCAGGCCAGCAAGCCGCTGCGCCTGATCGTGCCCTATGCACCGGGCGGCCCGCTGGACATCGTCGCACGCGCGCTGGCCGAGCGGGTCAAGGACAAGCTCGGGTTGGTGATCATCGAGAACAAGGCCGGTGCCGGCGGCAACCTCGGCGCCGATCTGGCGGCCAAGGCCGCGCCGGACGGATCGACCCTGGTGATGGGCGCGGTCGCGACGCATGCGATCAACCCCTGGCTGTTCAGCAAGATTCCCTATGACCCGATCCGCGACTTCACGCCGATCACCCTGGTCGCGCGCGTGCCCAATGTGCTGGTGATGAATGCCGAGGCCGCGCAGCGCCTGAAGATCGACAGCGTGGCCGACCTGGTGGCCTATGCCAGGAAGAATCCCGGCAAGCTCAACTACGGCTCCGGCGGCAACGGCAGCGCGGGCCATCTGGCCGGCGAGATGTTCAAGGCCCAGGCCGGCGTGTTCATGACCCATATCCCCTACTCGGGCGGCAACCCGGCCCAACTGGCCCTGGTCTCGGGCCAGGTGGACCTGAACTTCGACAACCTGGCCAGCGCCTCGGCCAATATCAAGTCCGGCAAGCTCAAGGCCATCGCGGTGACCACGGCCAAGCGCGCCGCGGCCCAGCCCGAGATCCCGACCATCGCCGAAAGCCCGGCCGCTCTGGGCCTGGCCAGGTTCGACATCAACACCTGGTTCGGCCTGTTCGGCCCGGCCAAGATGGCGCCGGACACCGTCAAGACCCTGAACGCCGCCTTCGTCGACGCCCTGAACTCGCCCGAGATGAAGGCCCGCATGGCCACGCTGATGGCCGAGCCCGCGCCCAGCACGCCCGAGCAGTTCGGCGCCTTCGTCAAGGGCGAGCTGGCCAAGTACGAGGGCGTGGTCAAGCGCTCCGGAGCCAAGCTCGACTGAGCCCCAAAAGCAAAGGCGGCCGAGGCCGCCTTTGCTGCGTCAGCGCCTTGCGCCGGTTCGCCGTGGCTACTCGCCCAGATAGGCGGCGCGGACCTTGGGATCGCTGAGCAGGGTCTTGCCTTCGCCGGTCATCGTGACCAGGCCCGACTCCATCACATAGCCGCGGTTGGCCAGCTGCAGCGCCCGGCTGGCGTTCTG
>NZ_JBWKPM010000047.1:0-26098 GCF_059418245.1 Roseateles sp. GW821-FHT09B06
TCGGCTGCGTTCATCGATCCTCCGGCATGAAGTTGAGAGGATCGCATTATCTACTTTATGACACAGTAAGACTAACAAAACATCCCAACGGCCGAGCGCAGATGAGCGCATATCCCAGTGATCTAGACTGCTGGGCCTGTTCGTCTGCGTGGCGTTCCTGTTCCGGCCAGAGCGCATATCCCAGTGATCTAGACTACGTACATGAGGTGGGCCGCGTTCTTCTTCGTTCCGGCCAGAGCGCATATCCCAGTGATCTAGACTCAGGCAGATCACGCACGCCTACCCCGACGAGTTCCGGCCAGAGCGCATATCCCAGTGATCTAGACTGCTGCAGCGCACCGTGTGCGTGACGGCCGAGTTCCGGCCAGAGCGCATATCCCAGTGATCTAGACTGCACGCCGGCATCGGCGAACCACTCGACGAGTTCCGGCCAGAGCGCATATCCCAGTGATCTAGACTCTGCTCGATCTGCGGGCGTGAGCTGACCAAGTTCCGGCCAGAGCGCATATCCCAGTGATCTAGACTGTGACGTCTGCATGGTCGTCAAGCAGTACGGTTCCGGCCAGAGCGCATATCCCAGTGATCTAGACTTACTCGCGGCGCATCACGCGAGTGCCAATAGTTCCGGCCAGAGCGCATATCCCAGTGATCTAGACTCGGCCACCCCATCAGCCACTCGACCCACGTGTTCCGGCCAGAGCGCATATCCCAGTGATCTAGACTTCGTCTGCATTGCGCAGCAGCGGCGCATCCGTTCCGGCCAGAGCGCATATCCCAGTGATCTAGACTGTCAAGCAGGCCGTAGACAGCCTCACGGCCGTTCCGGCCAGAGCGCATATCCCAGTGATCTAGACTCAACGACGCCGTGACCATCCAGCCCGCCCAGTTCCGGCCAGAGCGCATATCCCAGTGATCTAGACTCTCCTGTCAGGCAATAGAGCTGCCGTCAAAGTTCCGGCCAGAGCGCATATCCCAGTGATCTAGACTGTCGCCGAAATCCTGGAGATGCAGGGCGCGGTTCCGGCCAGAGCGCATATCCCAGTGATCTAGACTGGTGGCGGAACCTTCCTCTCCCGAGGATCGGTTCCGGCCAGAGCGCATATCCCAGTGATCTAGACTGCGATCACTGGCAACAAGAACGCGCCGCCAGGTTCCGGCCAGAGCGCATATCCCAGTGATCTAGACTGCGTCAGGCTGTGCGTGTCGTGCACCTTCTGTTCCGGCCAGAGCGCATATCCCAGTGATCTAGACTTCGGAGCGGCAGAAGTAGCCGCCGGCGCCGGTTCCGGCCAGAGCGCATATCCCAGTGATCTAGACTTACGAGTCGGGCCAGGTCGCCATCACCTCCGTTCCGGCCAGAGCGCATATCCCAGTGATCTAGACTAGATCGGCAGCAACCCCTTGATTCGTCAAGGGGTTTTTGCTTTCTTGGGCCGGGAAAACAAGGCACATGGCTAAAACAGATCGAACTGGTCGGGCGTTTTGTTGGGCGGAAGCTTGGCTTGGCCCTGAAAGCTGATGATGCGTTCGTACTGCTTGTCGGTGAACTGCAGGATATTCACCTTGCCGCCGCTGGGCAAGGCGGTTTCGACTCTTCTGCAATAGGTCTCGACCTGGGTGCCGCTGGTGCAAAAGCGCATGTAGACGCTGAACTGGCTCATCTCGAAGCCCATGTCCAGCAGGGCCTTGCGGAACTCCGTGGCGGCGCGGCGTTCGGACTTCTCGACCACCGGCAGATCGAACATCACCACCATCCACATCAGTCGATATCCGGTGAGCATCGATGTCGTGGCCTTTTCATCCTCATCATCGTTGACATCCGATCTCACTCGTCCTGCAGGGCCGCGGCCAACGCGAGCGGCAGGCCCGGCAGCGGTAGGTCGAGTTTCTCGCGCTCGCCCAGATAGACCTGGGCCAGCGAGACGGCGAGTTTCTGCGCGCACACTATCACCGGCGTGGCACCGGCGGCGGTCTGCATATCGTCGTAGAGCGTGCGCACCAGCGCGCGCTTGGCCTCGGGCGTCACCAGTTCCTCGCCATTGCGTTTGAGCTGCCAGACCTTCAGGTCAATGACGGGTCGGAACGGCTCCATCAGGTCGTCAACCAGCCGCATTGCGTTGTTGTCGTGGCTGTGGTGCAGGCCGATGCTCGGATGCAGGCCCGCGGCGATGACCGCGCGTGCGGTGGTGGCCCGCAGCACCGTGTAGCCATAGTTGAGCAGGGCGTTGAGCCCGCCACCATCCTGGTCACGCCGGAAGCCGTCGCCGAACAGCAGGCCCCAGTAGCGCCGCGCGCCCTGGGCCTCCAGATTCTCCGGATCGCCGCTGCGCACCTTTGCGGCCAGCGCCGTCAGCGGCGCGGTCGGCGCGCCGGCCGCTTCCAATGCGGCCGCCTGCTGCTCCAGCTTGGAGCGCACGATGGCGGCCCACATGCGCTTGTGCGTCGGCAGGCTGGCGGCGATCTGCGCCTCGATGCGCTTGGCCTGCTCGAAGTTACCCTCGATCGGCAGCAGCATGCCCACCGCATTGTGGTTGGCTGCGCACAGCACGAAGGGTGCGCCGCGTTCGGTCAGCGCCACCAGCAGATTGTTGGTGTAGCTCAGGCCATGGGCGTTGGCGATCACGGCGGCGATGTCGTCGAGCGGGATCTGCCCCAGTTCCTTGCGCTGTCCCTCGGTGTCCTGCACCACCATGAAGCCCCGGTTCATGGACAGGTGGCGCCGGTCATCGGCCACCTCGACGATGCGGCCGATCATGCGGGCTACTCCTTGAAGCCAGGGTCGCGGAGCTCGCCGATAGGCGAGACGGTGACGCGCCGGCCGCGCGCCTTCTGCAGACTGCCCGCCGTGAAGGAGCCGTAAATCAGGGTCGGATCCTTCTCATCCTCCCGCTGTCGAACATTGCCTTCGTTGGCCTGAGCCACGAAGATGCCGCCGTTGGCCTTGATCTTCTTGATGACCAGCAAGCGGATCGCATCCTTGAAATGGGCCCGCAGATAGTCGCCGATGATGAGCCGCATCACCAGCGGCCTGCCGCTCAGGCTCTGGCGAGGATCGCGCAATCGTGCCACTCCATGCTTGCGAGCGGCTTGATAGGCATCGAAGGTGGAGACGATTTCCCAGCCCCACTTGCCCTTTTCGCTATCGCCGCGAACGATTTCGATGCAATAGTTGCTGTCGCCCTTGTAGCCCTTGTAGGGCCTGGGGCTGCCGTCGGGCAGTTGGCCATGCCGGTGCAGCGCCTTGGCGCTGGAGAATTCGATGACTTTGAGCGCCCCTTCTTCGCGCGTACGAACGCCATCCACCATCTTGTGAACTGCGACGCGACCGGCGCCCAGCAGCGCGTAGGCCGTATCGTTGTGCATGGCACCCTCGTGGCCATGATCAGGCTTGTGGCTCACATGCACGGGGATCGTATGCTGGTCGCCAATGGCCCGGCGGACCTGCTCGCGATAGGTTGGCCATGGGTCGGGCATGTTCTCGACCAGGCGGTCCAGTTGCTGCCTGCGTGCATCCGCACTGGCGTTGGCGAAGCGCTGCAGCAAACCCTGGTCGGTAACGCCGATCACGCAGGCATCGACCGCATGATGTCGGTGGTCATTGCGATTTTTCTCGCCGTTCAGGCCGAGTATGCCGTTGAGCCCGAAGTTCTTGCGCAGCATGGCGGTCATCTGCCCAGGGATGACGCGAGTACCTTGTGGGCAGATCAGGCTCATGTATTCCCGGGCCACGCGACTCATGTAGCGCGTATCGTTCAGCGCACGCGCGAGAAAACCTTTGCCGTCTTGGTCCTCGCCCTTCAGCCATTGCTGGTAGCCGTCTTCGCCAAAGCGATAGCGCTTACTCTTGTTCGGCATTCGTTCCGCGCGTAGCTGGATGTCAGCGTAGTCCCAGCCTTGTGCCGCGAAGTCGGTGCGTGCCTCCCACGGCGTGCGATTGCCCTTGATGCGATTGGCTTGACGCATGGCCAGGGTCTTGTTGTTCAGGCTGTCGTCCAGCGTTCGGGAGAACGGCAGGATGTGCTCGACCTCGACCTGTTCGCGTAACACCATTTCCGCACTGATCTGCACGCCGCTGTAGGGGCAGCGGCGGTCCGCGATGTCGGCGCTCAATTCTTCCCAGAGGATCAGGCGCTCGATGTCCGCGTGCCGCACACGTTCCGGCGCGCATTGCAGCAGGCCCACCGCCTGCTCCCTCAGGCGTTCGTTACGGCGCTGATTCTTGGCCTGGCGCTCGCTCTGCTCCTTGCGTTCTTCCTGGTTCTGCTTGAGTTCGCGCGCCACTTCCACAACCACTTCGCTGGGATGACCGTAACGCTGTATCAATGCATTGACGACCCGGCGAACCTGGTTCAGTCCAATGTGCACCGTCGGATTGGCAATCCGACCAAAGCGCTTTTCTGGCAAATCGCCCGGTCTCGCCTTGGGGTCGGCGAAGCCCACATGGCGCTGCAGGAACTCACCGTAGTAGGGCAGTTCATGGAAAACGTGGAACAGCTTGACCTCACCGGTGCTGGAGTCTGTCTGCTCCAGCTTGAAGCTGCGACCCGCAACCTCCGCGTTGTCGCTCAGGCGGCTGTGGTGAAAACCCGCCGCCTTGGCTGCATCGGCAAAGGAGACAACGGCCTTGCGCAACTCAGGCAGGATAAGGCTCAGGGCCTTGGCGCTGAGGCTGCCGTAGCCCGGCGGCAATGTCACCTTGGCAATTCGCTCGGCCCTCGGCTCGTCTACCCCCGTCTCAACCTGCAGCCACGACACCAGCGCTTCCTCACTTTCCTCCTGCATCAACTGCATGACGATGGCGTCTTGCTTGGCTTCATCGAATGTGTGCCAGGCCTCGCCGAACAAGTCCTTCTTGCGCAGGATCAGGCTGGTTGTGTTGCCCTTCAATTCGGTGCGCTTAGCGTCGGCCAGGTTGAAGCGCACGGAGCCAGGCAGGCCTAGCAAGTCAGGTATCGCAGTCTTGAAGGACTTGTTCCCGCGCTCCAGGGCAGCTACCAACGTGTCGCGTTGCTCCCTGCTCAGCTCGATGTCCTTCAGATGCTCGCCGAGGATGCGCAGATTGCTGACCTCCTGATAAATGCGAAAGCGCTGCTGACTGGGCAGGGCCAGCGGCGCCCGCTCCTCGTCGGGGATCAGCGTGCAGCGGCCGGGACGCACCGGCCTCAGCGGACGCTGGTGCGTCAGGCGCCAATGCAGTTCCTGCCGTGCCGCCGCGGTGAACACACCGGGGTTGAGCTCCGCCTGCTTGACCCACAGGGCCTCGAACTCGGCCAGGATCATGGCCCGGTCGATGTACAGGTCATAGCTCTTGTCGATACGACTCTTGCCGTCATCTCGGGTGATGCGCTCCTGACGGTAGCGCGCCCGCACGGTGCGATCCTCCGGGCGTTTGCTCAGGTCCGTCATGCGGCGATACAGCAGTTCGCCTACCGTGCGCGCCTTGCCGTCCGCGCCGCCGGGGTCGATTGCGGCGCGCAGGCTGCTGATAGCGGTCTTCAGCGCGCCGCTGTCGCTGTCCGATTTGTCGGTCTTGCGGTTGCTTAGGAAGCCACGGCGCTGGTTGATGTGGAACAGGGCGCGTGCGAACTCCGCGGGCGTGAGCGCCTGGTCGAGCCCCTTGGCGCGCAGCACGTAGGGGTTGAGCCGCTCCAGCGCTTTGCGTGCGGCCTCGTCGGCAGGAAAGAAACCGAGTGATTGGAGGGACTGCAGCATGCGCGCCTTGCGCTTGAGCAGCCTGTCGCGGCGTCGGCGCATCGCGCGGGCCGCGCGGCGTGTCACCGCCAGCGACGAGCCGTCTTTCGGGTTGCGGCCGTCCGAGAAGATGCGTACGCCTGCCTTGATGACGGCCACGGGCCTGTCTTTGTCGTCCAATCGCAATAGGGCCCAGCCGAGCGACGTCGAACCCAGATCAAGTGCCAGACGGTACTTCATGTGATGCCTCCTCCCTGGAGTGCTTTGCTTTACGCCAATTTGATGCGAGCCAATGACAAGGCTGGATACAGGTTTACTCGTATCCAGTCTCGCCTCATCGCCTTCTGTGGGTTTGATTGCTGGTCAAAGCGCTGCTCCTTTCCTTTGGTGCTGCGAAGCAAAATTCGTGTCTGGTCAGACGGGGTGATAGGAAGATCACCATGCGTTGCGGATGGTGGTGCTTCTATGAGGGGTAAATTAATGTATGCTTTGGTTTGCATGGATGCAAGCTCTACCAAGCTGTGCTTCTATGGTTCCGGCTAGAGCGCCAGGCTTGTTGACTTGTCCGTCGATGGTTTACCATCGGCGCGCAAGATCACTGGGATATGCGCTCTGAACGCTAACAAGCTGAAAGATGCACCAAATGGAAGGCCGCTATATGCGGCCTTCGTCTTTTGGGGCGCGGCACCCATATCAGCTCGCCGCCGACTCCAGCCGGGCGCGCCAGGCCTCGGCCAATTGCAGGGGCCGGGCATGGCCGGTGGCCTGCAGCAGCGCGCGCGCGGCCTCCAGCGCGGCGTCGGCATGGGCCAGGGCGCCGGCCAGACCCTGCTGGCTGGCCGCCAGCTCGGCGCCGAAACGCCGCGCCAGCGCCTGCTCGGGCTCGGCATGGCCGGCCAGCACCGCACCGGCCCAGGCGGCCGCGCCGCCCAGCGGCAGCGCGCGCTCGGCGCCGCTTGGCGGCTGGCCCAGCGCCGCACATTCCAGTTCGCAGGTGCGGGTGATGGCGTCGGCTACCTGCTGCAGCACGCGCATGTCGCGGCAATGCAGCAGCAGCTTGAAGGAGCCGCTGGTCAGGTAGTCGCCGGCCAGCACATTGCCGGCCGTGCCCAGCAGCGCCGTGCTGGCAGCCTCGGGATCGTCCACCCTGGCATGCAGGCGCTGCAAGCCGATATGCACCAGATCCAGCGCCGCGCCCACATGCAGGCAGGCATCGCCGTCGTCCAGGCTGCAGGCGATCAGCGTGTGCATGGGTTCCTGCTGGGCCGACAGCAGCGCGCCCAGTGCCAGCTGCACCGGCGCGGCCTGGCAGGGCAGGGAGGCCTGCACGGCGTCGCGCAGGCGGGCATGGATGGAGTCCGGAAAGCTGGTGCTCATGCGGCCATTGTCCCCGAAGGCGGTGACACCGTCTCGGCGGCCTTGCATGGGAGCCCCGCCAGCCCGGCCGCCGGGCCAGGCGACAGGGCAAGACCTGGCACCCGGGGCGGCCCGCGCTGCGCCAGCTAGCGCGTGAGGTCGCCGCTGGCCTCGGGCTGGTAGAGCAGCGCGGTGATGTGCAGCTCGCCCGTGCCGCCGCCGGGCCTCCGCCATTCGGCCCGGCTGCCGACGGCGCGGCCCAGCAGGCTCAGGCCCACCGGCGACAGCACCGAGATGCGGCCGGCGTCGGCCAGGGCCTCGGCCGGATAGCACAGCGTCAGCCGGCGCGAGCGGCCGGTGGCCGGGTCGCTGAGCTCCAGCTCGGAGTTCATCGAGACGATGTCGGCCGGCAGGCGCGGCGAGGGCAGCAGCTCGGCGCCGTCCAGCAGGGCCTGCAGCGAGGCATGGTCCCGGGCCAGGCGGCGCAGGCGTTGATGGTCGAGTTCGGTGAGCAGGCGCTCGCCGAAGGTGGGCGTCGTGGTGGACATGAGGGCAACACTCCTGTCGAGGATGCGCGGACTCTGGGCCCGGCGATCGAAGGGAAGTTGCGCGGTGGGAAGGGTGAGAGGGGGATCGCCGGGCTCAGGAATGTGCGACCGCGCGCGGCCGGCGCACCGCCATCGGGGCGGCCGCCGGGGAGCGGATCTGCTGCCGGACCGGGTGGTGTTGCATCGGTCGGATTGTGCCTCAGCGCCGCCCGAACATCATCTGCCGCGCCAGCGCCCGCTTGAGCGGCGGCAGGGCCTGCAGCGCCGCCAGCCCCAGGCCGCGCACGGCTGGCAGGCCCGGCCAGCGCCAGGCGAAGCTGCGCGCCAGGAAGTCGGTGGCGGCGATCATGCTCCAGCGGTCGGGCGCGCGCTGCCATTCGACGCCGCGCAGCGCCCGGTCCAGATCGGGCTCGCGCTTGAGCGCCTCGACCAGCGCGTAGGCATCGCGCAGGCCCAGGTTCAGGCCCTGGCCCGCCACCGGGTGCAGGGTCTGGGCGGCGTTGCCGATGCGCACCGTCCTGCCATCGACCAGGCTGCGCTCGGCGTTCAGGCCCAGCGGGAAGCATTTCAGCGGCGAAATGCCCTGCAGCCGCCCCACGCGCGCCGGCAGCAGGGTCCGGATCACGGCCAGGCGCTGTGCATCGCTGAGGGTGGCGACCTCGTCCTCGTCCTGGGGCATGCACCAGACCAGCGCCGCGCGGCGCGCGCCATGCAGCGGCGGCAGCGGCAGCAGGGCCAGCGGGCCGTTGCGCGTGAAGCGCTCGTAGGCCACGCCGGGCGGGCTGTCGGGGGCCAGGGTCAGCGTGCCGACCCAGGCGTTCTGCCGGTAATCATGCGTCAGCGCCTTGCGGGCCTGTTCGGCGAACACGCCGCCCTCGGCCACCACGGCCAGGTCGAAGGTCTCGGCGATGCCGGCATCCACCTCGACGCCGGCGTCCACCCGCTTCAGCCCCGCCACCGGCTGGCCGAAGCGGCTGGCGAGGCGCTGCGGCGCGCGCGCGGCCTCGGCCAGCCAGGCGGCCTGCAGCGGCGCCACCAGCTGACCATAGCTGAGCACGGCGCCAAGCTGGGCCACGCCCTGCTCGGCCGCGCTGATGCTGACCACCGGCTCGCCGGCCGGCCCGAACAGCGGATGGTTCAGCGTCGGCGGGGCCTGGCTGACATGGACCTCGGCGATGGCCTGGGCCGCCGCGGCGTTCCAGGCCGAGAGACGCCGCAGCAGCTGGACGCTGCCCAGGCTCAGGGCCAAAGTGCGCGGGTCGGCCGAGACATCGCGCTCCAGCGGCCGTGCGTCGAACAGGGCGATCTGGGCCTGGGGCAGGCCGCGCGCCGCCAGCAGGGCCAGGGCCAGGCCGGCCGGGCCGGCGCCGACGACGGCCAGGCGCAGCGGCCGCCGGGCCACGGACAGGGTATCGAGGGACATGGCGGCACTATAGCGGCCGCCCATGTCGACGGCGCCGCTCGTCAGGCGGCGACCAGCCGGCGCTGCGCGGCACCCGGCAGCACCTTCAGGCTCTTGGCCAGCGTGGCCGTGAAGTCGCGGCTGGCGATGCCGCTGACGAAGATCCAGTCGCTGCGGCATTCGGCGGACGTGGCGGTGAGCACCATATAGCCGCGCTTCGAGGTGTCGCAGTATTGCAGCGGGCCGATCAGCTGGGTCAGCGCGGCGGCCAGCGCCTGCGGGTTCTCGTTCGGCAGATAGTCCTCGAAGCCCGGCGAGGTGACCGAGGAGGTGGCGAACTCCACGCCGATCGGGTTGCCGGCCATGTCCTGCAGATCGCTGGCCCAGGCGTTGTGGGTGTCGCCGGCCAGCACGACCAGGTTCTTGTCGAGCTGGCGCGCGCTGGCCAGCAGGGTCTCGCGCGCCACCGTGTAGCCGTCCCAGGCATCCAGGTTGTAGGGAATCGAGGGCTGGGCCAGCACGGCCTGCTCCTGCGGGGTCAGGCCGGCCGGATTGCTCTGCGCCTTGGCGACGATCGCGGCATAGGCCGAGACCGTGACGCCCGTGCCCGGCGCATTGGCCTCGAACAGGATGGGCGCGGGAATGTTCATGCGGCCCATCAGCACCTGCTGGCCCAGCAGCTGCCAGGTGGCGCCGGAGCCGGCGAGCTGCTGCTGCAGCCATTGGCTCTGCGTGGCGCCCAGCAACTGGCGCTCGCTGCGCGCCATGTCGGCGCTGAAGGCGGTCGCATTGAAGCCGCCGGCGCCCAGGTAGTTGGCGTAGTCGAGCTGCTGGTCTCGGCCGATCACGCGGGTGTCCAGCATATGCAGGGCCAGCAGATTGCCGAAGGCGAAGCTGCGGTAGATCTGCTGCGGGTCGGCGCCCGTGCGGATCGGCATCCATTCGTGGAAGGCCTGGAGCGCGGCGGCCTTGCGCGCGGCGAACTCGCCCTCGGTGGCGGGGCTGTGGTTCTGGGCGCCGTTCTTCCAGGTGTCGTTGGCGATCTCGTGGTCGTCCCAGACGGCGATCATCGGCAGCGCGGCATGCAGGGCCTGCAGGTCGGCGTCGCCGCGGTACTGGGCGTAGCGGCGCCGGTAGTCGGCCAGGGCCACGGTCTCCTGGGCGGGGTCGACCACGCGGCCCAGCGCCTGCGCATTGCCGCTGGCATAGCCGCCGGGGCCGTACTCGTAGATGTAGTCGCCCAGGTGCAGGGCCACGTCGATGCTCTCGGCCTCGGCGCGGCGGGCCAGGTCGGCATAGACATTGAAGTAGCCGGTCGGATAGTTGGAGCAGGACAGCACGGCCAGCTTGACCTGGCCGACATTGGCGCCCGGCAGGGTCTTGGCGCGGCCCGCCGGCGAGGCCTGGCCATAGGCGATGAAGCGGTACCAGTAGCGCTGGCCGGGCTGCAGGCCGGTGGCATCGACCTTGACGCAGAAGTCGCTGGCGGCGCTGGCGCGGGCCTCGCCGCCGGCCACGATGCCGGCGAAGTTGGCGTCGCCCGAAACCTCCCAGCGCAGCGGGATGTCGCGCAGGTCGGTGGCGTCCTCGGCCACCACCCGGGTCCAGAGGATCACGCGGTCGGCCAGCGGGTCGCCGCTGGCCACGCCCTGTGCAAAGCGCACCGGCACATCGTCGTCGTCGCCGCCGCAGCCGGGCAGGCCCACCAGGGCCCCGGCCGCCAGGGCCAGGCTGCCGCGCACGAAATCGCGCCGGCTGGGTTCGCGGGGCTGCAGCAGATTGTGCTTGGGCTGGGTCATGGTCGGGTCTCGTGCGGGAGTGGCGAAAGCCGCGCATTGTTGGCAAGCGCCGTGACAGCGCGACGACACGGCCCCGGCCGCCTGCAGGATCGGCGCCGCTGCGCTACGCTCGCGCCTTCCTAAGGAGGAACCCGTTCCATGCAATACCGTCGTCTGGGCCGCAGCGGCCTGCAAGTTTCCGAGCTGTCCCTGGGCTCCTGGGTCACCTATCACAACCAGGTGGACACGAAGTCCGCCGTCGAGATGCTGGCCGCGGCCTTCGATGCCGGCGTCAACTTCTTCGACAACGCCGAGGTCTATGCCCTGGGCGAGAGCGAAGTGGTGATGGGCAATGCCTTCAAGCAGCTGGGCTGGGCGCGGCATCGCTACGTGGTGTCGACCAAGTTCTTCTGGGGTCTCCACCGCGAAGGCCTGACGGTCAACTTCCAGAACACGCTGAACCGCAAGTACCTGATGCAGGCCATCGACGGTTCGCTGAAGCGCCTGCAGCTGGACTTCGTCGACCTGATCTACTGCCACCGTCCCGATCCGCTGACGCCGATCGAGGAAACCGTCTGGGCGATGAGCGACATCATCAGCCAGGGCAAGGCGCTGTATTGGGGCACCAGCGAATGGAGCGCCGACGAGATCCGCGCCGCGCATGCCATCGCCGAGCGCCACCACCTGCACAAGCCGGTGATGGAGCAGCCGCAGTACCACCTGTTCCATCGCAGCCGCGTCGAGAACGAGTACGCGCGCCTGTACGAGGAGATCGGCCTGGGCCTGACCACCTGGAGCCCGCTGGCCTCGGGTCTGCTGACCGGCAAGTACAAGGCCGGTATCCCGACGGGCAGCCGCGGATCGCTGGAGAGCATGAGCTGGATGCGCGAGCAGCTGCAGGATCCGGCCCGCAACAAGGCGGTGGGCGAGCTGGAGCAGATCGCCGCCGAGCTGGGCGGCAATGTGGCCCAGCTGGCGATCGCCTGGGCGAACAAGAATCCGCGCGTCTCCACCGTGATCCTGGGCGCCAGCAAGCTGAGCCAGCTGCAGGACAACCTGGGTGCGCTGGCGCTGACCCCGCGGCTGACACCCGAGCTGCTGGAGCGCATCGACGCGATCGCCAAGCCGCTGGCAAAGTAAGGTGTAACGGATACGGCGGGCCGGACGCGATCGTAACAAGCGCTTACCCCGGCCGCCGAGGCGCGCTCAACAATTTGTGTTCCCTGGGTAAACAAAAGGTGAACAAGATGACAAAGAAGTTGGGTTTGGTGTTGACGGCGGCGGCGGCGCTGGCCCTGGCGGCCTGCGGCGGTGGGGGCGGGAGCGATCCGGAACCGGGCTCCGGCATCCTGCGCGCCGCGATCACGGACGCGCCGTCCTGCGGCTATGACGCGGTGCATGTGACCGTGCAGCGCTTGCGCGTGCATGCCAGCGCCACCGCGGGCGACAGCGATGGCGGCTGGTCCGAGCTGGTGCTGTCGCCGGCCAGGCGTCTGGATCTGCTGACCTTGAGCAACGGCGTGCTGGAGGAACTGGGCCAGCTGCCGCTGCCGGCCGGCCGCTACACCCAGCTGCGCCTGGTGCTGGCGCCCAACGACGCCGGCAGCCCGCTGGCCAACGCCGTCACGCCCAGCGGCGGCGCCAGCACCGCGCTGGAGACGCCCAGCGGCCAGCAGAGCGGCATCAAGCTGAACGCCAATATCGACGTCGAGACCGGCAAGGTGGCCGACGTGGTGCTGGACTTCGATGCCTGCAAGTCGGTGGTGCCGCGCGGCAACTCCGGACGCTACAACCTGAAACCGGTGGTGAGCGTGCTGCCGCGCCTGTCGGATGCCGGCGCCCGCGTGGTCGGCTATGTGGAGGCCAGCCTGGCCAACAGCGCCACCCGCGTGTCGGTGCAGCAGGCCGGCGTGCCGATCAAGAGCACCTGGCCCGATGCCAACGGCCGCTTCGTGCTGTATCCGCTGCCCGCCGGCAACTACGACCTGGTGCTGGGCGCCAGCGGCCGCGTCAACGCGGTGATGACCGGCGTGCCGGTCGTCGCCACCACGCCGACCGAGGTCAACAGCGCGGCGCTGCCGATCAGCCTGCCGGCTTCGGCCGAGCGCGACGTCACCGGCACGCTGACCCCGGCCAGCGCGACCCTGCGCGCCCTGCAGACCCTGGGCACGACGACGGTGGAGGTGGCCTGGGCCCCGGTGCTGGCCGATACCGGCGCGTTCGCGCTGCGCCTGCCGATCGCGGCGCCGCTGAAGCTGGCCTATGTGCCGAATCCGATCGCGCTGAACTTCGTGCCCGACAATCTGGCGGCCGCCAAGTACAAGCTCGAGGCCAGCTCGGGCGGCGTGCTCAAGACGGTGGACGTGGATGTCAGCGCGCCGGTGGCGCCGATCATCATCGGCTTCTGAGCGACCGTCGAGTCTCAGTCGCCGCGGTTGAGCGCCTCCAGGCGCTCGACCGTGCCGACATCGTGCCACTCGCCGGGATAGAGCTCGGCCGTGACGGCCCCACGGGCGATGCCCTGGTCCATGAAATGGCGGATGCGCAGCTTCTCGCCGGCCTGGGCGCTGGCGAACAGCGCGGCACGGAACAGGCCGATGCAGGTCCAGGTCCAGCGCGGCTCGCCCGCGTTGGACGCCAGGCCCTCGGGCGTGATCGCGAAGTCGCCACGCGGATGGTGGGGGCGGTTGGCCACCAGCCACAGATGGGCCAGCCGCGAGCCCGCGGCGAAGCGCGCGGCCTGCGCGGCATCGAAGCGGTAGTCCGGCAGGAAGACATCGGCGGAGACGACCCAGAAGCTGTCGTCGCCGTCGGCCGTCAGCAGCGGCAGGGCCTTGGCGATGCCGCCGCCGGTCTCCAGCGCCTCCTGCTCCGGCGAGTAGTGCAGGCGCACGCCGAAGGCGCTGCCGTCGCCCAGGGTCCGGGGAAACTGCTCGCCCAGCCAGGCGGTGTTGATCACGATGTCGCGCACCCCGGCCGCGGCCAGGGCCTCGATATGCCAGGCGATCAGCGGCTTGCCCCGCACGGCCAGCAGGGGCTTGGGGGTATGGTCGGTGAGCGGCCGCATGCGCTCGCCGCGCCCGGCCGCGAGGATGATGGCTCGCATGGGCGCGCAGTGTAGCGAGGGGGCGGATCCTAGGTCGGGCCGGCGGCCGGCACCCAGACCTTGAAGCGCGTGCCGACGCCGGGCTCGGACTCCAGATCGATATGCCCGCCGTGCTTCTGCACGATCGAGAACGACAACGACAGGCCCAGGCCCGTGCCCTGGCCCACCGGCTTGGTGGTGAAGAAGGGCTCGAAGATGCGGCGCTGCACCTCGGGCGGCATGCCGCAGCCGCTGTCGGCCACCTCGATCCAGACCCAGTCCCGGCCCTCTCGCGTGGCGCAGCCGCTGCTCAGGGCGATCACGCCGCGTCCGCTGATCGCATGGGCGGCGTTGACGATCAGGTTCATGAACACCTGGTTGAGCTGGCCGGCCAGGCAGCGCACCGGCGGCAGCGTGCCGTACTGGCGTCGCACCTCGGCCTTGTACTTGACCTCGTTCATCACGACATTGAGCGTCGATTCGAGGCCGGCGTTGAGGTCGGCCTCCTGCCAGTCGGCTTGGTCGACGCGCGAGAAGTCCTTCAGGTCCTGGACGATCTTCTTGACGCGGCCCAGACCCTCCTCGCTTTCCTTCAGCAGCAGGGGCAGGTCCTCGGCGATGTAGTCCAGATCGGCGGCCTGCTTGAGCGCGGCCAGCTCGGCATCGTCGGCCGGTACGCCGGTCTGCTCGCGCCGCGCATAGGCCTGCAGCAGTGTCAGCATCGCCTCGACATAGCGGCGCAGCGAACCGAGGTTGGAGTTGACGAAGCCCACGGGATTGTTGATCTCGTGCGCGACGCCGGCCGCCAGCTGGCCGATCGAGGCCATTTTCTCGGACTGCAGCAGCTGGTTCTGCGCCTCCTCGAGGCGCGCGTTGGTCTGCTTGATGCGCTCGTAGTTGAGCTCCAGCTCGCGCTGCACGCGCCGCACCTCGGTGCGGTCCTGCAGCAGCCACCAGGTGCTGGCCGTCGGCTCATGCGGGTTGGCCACATAGGCGATCAGCTGCACCCACAGCCGGTTGCCCTTGGCCGTGCACAGCGCCATCTCGTGCATCAACGAACGGCCCTGCGACAGCACCGGGTAGGCGATGCGCCCCAGCTCGTCCGCGTCCTCGGGGCTGCAGAAGAAGCTGCGCGTCGGCCGGCCGACGGCGCTGGCGCCGTCCAGTTCGAACATCTGCGCGAAGGTCTTGTTGCTGCGCGTGATCCGCTGGTTGGCCGTCGCGACGATGCCCACCGACGCGTTTTCCAGAAAGGCCTCCAGATCATGGTGGGTCGTCAGCAGCTCGGCCGTGCGGTCGGTCACCATCTGTTCGAGGTCGTTGCGGTGGCGCTTCAGCTCCTCCTCGGCATTGCGGCGCGCACTGACGTCCTGCAGCGTCTCGATCGCGCCGACCACGCGGCCCTCGATGTCCAGCAGCGGCGCGGCGGTGAAGAACAGCCAGCAGCCGTGGGGGCCGAAGTGTGGGAAGAAGTCCTCCACCTCGTAGGCCCGTTCGGCCACCGGCGAGCGGCGCAGCTTGGCGCCGTAGCGGTGTTCGACCTCGGCCTCGTCGCAGCCGTCCACGATCAGGTCGGCCAGCAGCGGGCGGCGCTCGGGGTAGAAGGCGCGCCAGGCCTCGGTGCTGCCCAGCATCTCGTAGGGCTCGATGCCGGTCAGCCGCGAGCAGGCCTCGTTCCAGTGGGTGACGCGATGCTGGGCGTCGATCACCAGGGTGGGCACCGGGTCGTTCTCGACGATCTGGTGCATCACCCGCCCCACCTCCAGCAGACTGTGCTGCACATGGTGCATATCGCTGTAGTCCTGGCAGGTGGTCAGCACCAGGATCCGGCCCTGCTCGTGCAGTGCGCGGGCGCTGATCTCCAGCGCGCGGCTGCTGCCGCTGGCGGTCTGGACCTGCAGCTCCAGCACCGGCAGCTCGGCCGAGCCCTGCAGGCAGCGCAGGCCGTAGTCGCGCAGCGCCGCGCGCGCGTCCGGGCCGGCCCAGGCGTCGAAGTCCAGCGCCTGCAGCTCATCCAGCGTGTAGCCCAGCAGGCGCTGCATGGCCGGGTTGGCCAGCAGGATGGCGCCGCCGCCATGCACGAGGGCGGGCGCGCTGACGGCGTCCAGCACCCGGCCGCACAGGGCCAGCCAGGCCGGCGGGTCCGGCCGCAGCGGCTGCGGCTGCGTAGGAATCGGCCGGCTGCTCATCGCGAGGGCAGCGGGCCGTCGTCCATGATGACCGAGCCGTCGCTGTCCCAGCGCACCCGGGTGAGGCCGGGCTCCAGCCCCTCCAGCCGGCGCCGCTCCAGCTCCTGGGCGCTGAGCTCGCCGCGCTGCTGCCGCATCGCGTCGGCCAGTTCGTCGGTCTCCTGCCGTCGCGCGCGCTGCTCCAGCAGCTCGCGCAGCGCGGCGAGCAGCTCGGCGTCGACCCAGGGCTTGGCGATGAAACGCGCGATATGGGCCTGGTTGATCGCGTCCAGCAGCGCCTGCTGGTCGGCCTGGCCCGACAGGATGATGCGCACGCAGTCCGGCTGCAGCGCGCGCAGCCGGGTCAGCAGGGCGACGCCGTCCAGCCCGGGCATGCGGTAGTCCGAGAGCGCCAGCGCGAACGCACATTCGCCGGCGCGCGCCAGCGCCGCCAGCGGATCGGTATGGAGCTCCAGCTCCCATTGCTGGCCCTGCTCGCGCTGGCCCAGGCGCAGACTGCGCTGCAGCGCGCTGAGGACATGGGGTTCGTCGTCAACGAGCAGGATGCGCGGTTTCATGATGGGCGGGCTCCGGTGGCGTGGCGAGGGTGGGCCGGCGCACATGCAGGCTCAGCTTGAAGCCCGCGCGCTCGATGAACTCGTGGATCTGCCGCACCCTCTGGGCGTCGAAGCAGAAGCCGGTCGCCAGCAGCAGGGTGCCCTGCGGGCTCAGCAGGTTGCGCGCCAGCACCATGCCCGGGCGCAGCTCGGCGGCCGGGATCAGGACGTCATCGTCCTCGTCCGGCGGCGCCTCGGCCAGCACCTGCTGGAAGGCCAGCACGACGGCCGGCTCGTAGCGCAGGCCGGCACCGTTGGCGATCACGGCGGCGGCCTCGGCGCTGCTCGGCCGCTTCTGGGCCAGGCGGCCGGAGAGCAGGCCGTGGAAATGGGCGGCCAGGCCCAGGGCCTGGGCCGCCAGCGGCAGCTCGGCGCCGCCCAGCCCGTCGGGATGGCCGCGGCCGTCGGTGCGCTCGTCCTGCCAGCGCACGAGGCGCGCGGCGCGTTGCAGCCGCGGCAGGGCCAGCAGGGCGGCCTCGGCATTCAGGCTGTGCTGGCGGTAGCGTGCCAGCTCTTCGCCGTTCATCAGCGAGACCGGTTTGCGCAACAGGGCGTCGGGCAGGCCGATCTTGCCGATCTCGTGCAGCAGGCCGGCGCTGAAAACGTCCAGGCAGACGCTCGAGTCCTGACCCAGGCGCTCGGCGATGCGGCGCGCCAGCAGCGCCACCCGGCGCGAATGGCCGGCGCTGCCGCCCTCGCGCAGCTCCAGCAGGCCGCCGAACACGTCGAGCGAGAGCAGGAACTGCTGCTCCAGCTCGGCATAGGTCTGCTCCAGAAAGCTGTTGACCTGGGCGATCTCCTGGGTGCGCGCCAGCACGCGGCGCTCCAGCGAGCTGTTGGCGGCCTGCAGCTGCTCGTTCTGTTCGGTGGTGAGCTGCTGCAGCCGCCGGTTCTCGCGCGCCAGGCGGCGCCGCTCCAGGCCCTCGCGCACGACCAGCAGCAGGTCCTGGTCCTCCCAGGGCTTGGCGATGTAGCGGTGGATCTCGCCGCGGTTGATGGCGGCGATGGTGGCGCTGATGTCGGCATAGCCGGTCAGCAGGATGCGCACCAGCTCGGGCCAGCGCTGGCGCACCTGTTCGAGGAACTGCGCGCCGTCCATCGCGGGCATGCGCATGTCCGACACCACCAGGTCCACGGCTTCCGTCTCGAGCAGGGCCAAGCCGGCGGCGGCGTTTTCGGCCAGCAACACCCGATAGCCCTCGGGCCGGAACAGGCGCCGCAGCGCGCTGAGGATCGAGGACTCGTCGTCCACGAACAAGATCGTGGCCTGCTCTGACGCGGTTACGGTCATGCCGTCTCCCTGCCGCTGTCGAATGAGGATGGCCGCAGTCTATGCCAGGGCCGCGCGCTCTCAAATACCCCCCCGCGCCGGCGGGTGCCGCCGGGCCGGGCGGCGCGGCTCAGGCGGTGGGGGGCATGCCCAGGCCCAGCGGCGCCGGTGTCAGACGCAGGATGCGCTGAAACAGATCCTGATACATCTCCTCCGGTGCGTGGCCGGTCAGCGGGTCGCGGTTGGCGGCGAAGGCGGCGTCGAGCTCGATCCAGTCCGCGGGACCCAGCACGCGCTGTGCCAGCGGCAGGACCTCGCGTTCCTCCAGGGCCATGTGCCGCAGATAGGCGTCGACATAGCGCTGCGCGGCGCTCTCGAAGGCCTCGCGGCGCGGCGCCCCGAGCAGCTCGTAGGCCAGCAAGGCATGCTGCAGCGCGCGCACGGCGCGCTCGCCGCGTTCGTGCTCGGCGTCCAGCTGGTCGAGCAGTTCGCGGGCCTGCGGCGCCAGCGCCCGCAGCCGCGCGAACAGCAGCTCGCTTTCCTTGGGGTGGTGCAGGCGCTCGGGGAACTCGTCCACATAGAACAGCATCGCGCGCAGCGCGTCGAAATCGGGCCGCGGCCGGCGCGCCATCAGGAGCAGCGTGTGCAGCATCGCGGCCAGCGCACCATGCTCGGCACGGATGATCTGAAGGGTCTTGGGCTCCATGGGCGTGCTCCTGCGACTGCTGCAGGCTCAAGCCTGAGGCCGGCCGCCCGCCAGGGCCTTGCTCCAGGTCAAGCCGGGGTGGATCCGGCACCCAAGTAAAATCCCGGGTTTTCCCACCCGCAACTCCTGCCCTCGACCATGGCCGACACCGCTGCTGCAAGCAAACCCACCCTGATGGCCAATGCCATCCGCGCATTGGCGATGGACGCCGTGCAGCAGGCCAATTCCGGCCATCCCGGAGCGCCGATGGGCATGGCCGACATCGCCGTCGCGCTGTGGGGCCGCCACCTGCGCCACAACCCGGCCAACCCGCACTGGGCCGACCGCGACCGCTTCGTGCTGAGCAACGGCCATGGCTCGATGCTGATCTATGCGCTGCTGCACCTGACGGGCTACGAGCTGCCGATGGCCGAGCTGAAGGCCTTCCGCCAGCTGCACAGCAAGACCCCGGGCCATCCCGAGGTGGGCATCACCCCCGGCGTCGAGACCACCACCGGCCCGCTGGGCCAGGGCATCACCAATGCGGTGGGCCTGGCGCTGGCCGAGAAGATGCTGGCCAAGGAGTTCAACCGCGAGCAGCACCGGGTCGTCGACCACCACACCTACGCCTTCCTGGGCGACGGCTGCCTGATGGAGGGCATCAGCCACGAGGCCTGCGCGCTGGCCGGCGCCTGGAAGCTGAACAAGCTGATCGCGATCTACGACGACAACGGCATCTCGATCGACGGCCAGGTCGAGCCCTGGTTCATCGACGACACGGCCAAGCGCTTCGGGGCCTATGGCTGGAACGTGGTGGGCCCGGTGGACGGCCATGATGTCGACGCGGTGGACGCCGCCATCGCCCGGGCCAAGCAGAGCAGCGACAAGCCCTCGCTGGTGATCGCCAAGACCCATATCGGCAAGGGCTCGCCGAACCGCGCCAACACCGCCAAGGCCCATGGCGAGCCGCTCGGCCCGGAGGAGATCATGCTGACCCGCGATGCGCTGGGCTGGGTGCACGAGCCCTTCCACCTGCCGGCCGAGGTCTACGCCGCCTGGGACGCCAAGGACGCCGGCGCCAAGCTGGAGAGCGACTGGGACGCGCGCTTCGACGCCTATGCCGAGGCCCATCCCGAGCTGGCCGCCGAGTTCCAGCGCCGCATGGCCGGCGTGCTGCCGGAGAACTTCGCGCAGGTGGCGGTGGACGCGGTCGTCAAGGCCCATGGCGAGGCCCAGACCGTGGCCAGCCGCAAGGCCAGCCAGCTGGCGCTGGAGCATTTCACCGCCGCGCTGCCCGAGCTGCTGGGCGGCAGCGCCGACCTGACCGGCTCGAACCTGACCAACACCAAGAGCACGCCGGCCTTCCGCCTGGAAGCCGACGGCGGCGCCAACGGCGGCCGCCACATCAACTACGGCGTGCGCGAGTTCGGCATGGCCGCGATCATGAACGGCCTCGCCCTGCATGGCGGCTACATCCCCTACGGCGGCACCTTCCTGACCTTCAGCGACTACAGCCGCAACGCGATCCGCATGGCCGCGCTGATGAAGCAGCGCGTCATCCATGTGTTCACGCACGACTCGATCGGCCTGGGCGAGGACGGCCCGACCCACCAGTCGATCGAGCATGTCTCCAGCCTGCGCCTGATCCCCGGCCTGGACGTCTGGCGACCGGCCGACACGACCGAGACGGTCGTCGCCTGGACCATGGCGATCGGCAACGCCCAGCGCCCCAGCGTGCTGGCGCTGTCGCGCCAGAACCTGGCCTATGCCGCGAAGACCGCGGTGGACGAGATCGCCAAGGGCGGCTACGTGCTGAGCGAGCCCGCCGCCGTGGGTCTGAAGAAGAAAAAGCCCCAGGCCGTGATCATCGCCACCGGCTCCGAGGTGCAACTGGCCCTGGCCGCGCAGCAGCAGCTGGCCGTGGCCGGCATCGCGGTGCGCGTCGTGTCGATGCCCTCGACCAGCGTGTTCGACCGCCAGGATGCCAAGTACAAGGCCGGCGTGCTGCCCGAGGGCCTGCCGCGCGTGGCCGTCGAGGCCGGCGTCACCGATTTCTGGTGGAAGTACCGCTGCGCCGCCGTCGTCGGCATCGACAGCTATGGCGAGTCGGCCCCGGCCGGCGTGCTGTTCAAGCATTTCGGCTTCACGGCGGAGAACGTGGCCGACACGGTCAAGGTGGCGCTGGGCGTGGCCCGGCTGAAGGCCCCCAAGAAGAAGTGATGTGACGAAGGGGTGCGCGAGCGCCCCTTCTTTCCTTGGTTTTTGTTTTTTCTCAGGAGACTGACGTGACGATCAAGATCGGTATCAACGGCTTCGGCCGCATCGGCCGCATGGTGTTCCGCGCCGCCATCGCCAACTTCAAGGAAATCGAAGTGGTGGGCATCAACGACCTGCTGGAGCCCGACTACCTGGCCTATATGCTCAAGCACGACTCGGTGCACGGCAGGTTCGACGGCGAGGTCGCGGTCGACGGCAACACCCTGATCGTCAACGGCAAGCGCATCCGCCTGTCGGCCGTGAAGGATCCGGCCGAGCTGAAGTGGGGCGAGGTCGGCGCCGACATCGTGATCGAGGCGACCGGCCTGTTCCTGGACAAGGCCGGCGGCGAGAAGCATCTGGCCGCCGGTGCCAAGAAGGTGATCTTCTCGGCCCCGTCGAAGGACGACACGCCGATGTTCGTCTACGGCGTCAACGACAAGACCTACGCCGGCCAGGCCATCATCTCGAACGCCAGCTGCACCACCAACTGCCTGGCCCCGCTGGCCAAGGTGCTGAACGACAAGTGGGGCATCAAGCGCGGCCTGATGACCACGGTGCATGCCGCCACCGCCACCCAGAAGACCGTCGACGGTCCGTCCAACAAGGACTGGCGCGGCGGCCGCGGCATCCTGGAGAACATCATCCCCAGCAGCACCGGCGCCGCCAAGGCCGTCGGCGTGGTGATCCCCGAGCTGAACAAGAAGCTGACCGGCATGAGCTTCCGCGTGCCGACCAGCGACGTGTCGGTGGTCGACCTGACCGTCGAGCTGAACAGCGAAGCCACGTACAAGGACATCTGCGCCGAGTTCAAGGCGCAGTCGGAAGGCGCGCTGAAGGGCGTGCTGGGCTATACGGAAGAGAAGGTGGTCGCCACCGACTTCCGCGGCGACGCCCGCACCTCGATCTTCGACGCCGACGCCGGCATCGCGCTGGACGGCACCTTCGTCAAGCTGGTGGCCTGGTACGACAACGAGTGGGGCTACTCCAACAAGGTGCTGGAGATGGTGCGCGTCGTCGCCAAGTAAGCGCGGCAGCGCAATCCTGAAGGGGCCCGCCGGGCCCTTTTTCTTTGTGTCGGCGCTGACATGCCGCAGCAATGAGGCGGTAACCGGGTGCTTCCTAGACTGCCGGACCTTTGTTCGCCCCGTCGTCGAGGATCCGATGCCCTTGCTGTCCCGCGCTCTGTTGCCTTTTCTTCTTCTGGCCCTGCCGGCGCTCGGCGATGCCGCTGCCGCAGCGCGCCGCGATCCCGAGCAGGACAGCAGCAGCAGCGTGGCCCGGGTCATCGTCAAGTACCGCAGCGGCGAAAGTGGTGGCGGTAGCGGCCCGCAGCGTGCCCTGCGGATGGCCGGGCGCCTGGGCGCCGGCCTCGCGCTCAGCGACGGGCGCGCCCTCGGCGCACGCGCCCAGGTGCTGCACGGCAGCGGGCTCAGCTCGCGCGCGCTGGCCGAGCGCCTGGCGGCGGACGCCGAGGTGGAATGGGCCGTGGTTGACGGCCGCCGCTATGCGCTGGCCGCCCCCAACGATCCGCTCTATGGCGACAAGCAGACGAGCGCCACGCCGGTGGCCGGCCAGTGGTACCTGCGCGCCAACAGCGCAGCCATCCGCTCGGCCATCGACGTCGAGAGCGCCTGGGCGCTGAGCCAGGGCAGCCCGTCCATCGTCGTCGCGGTGCTGGACACCGGCGTGCGCGGGAGCCACCCCGATCTGGCCGCCAAGCTGCTGGCCGGCTACGACTTCGTCAGCGACAGCGCGGTGGCCAACGATGGCGGCGGGCGCGATGCCGACCCCTCGGATCCCGGCGACTGGATCAGCAGCGCCGAGGACGCCGCCGGCGGCTTCAAGGGCTGCGGCGCCGGCAACAGCAGCTGGCATGGCACGCGCACCGCCAGCCTGATCGGTGCGGCCACCAACGACGGCGTCGGCATGGCAGGCGTGGCGCCGCTGGCGCTGCTGCTGCCGCTGCGGGTGCTGGGCAAATGCGGCGGCTACGACTCCGACATCATCGCGGCGATGCGCTGGGCCGGCGGGCTCGTGCTCGCCGGCATGCCGGCCAATCCCAATCCGGCCCGCGTGATCAACCTCAGCCTCGGCGCCTCGGGCAGCTGCAGCGCGGCCTACCAGGAGGCCATTGCCGAGCTGAGCGCCGCCAAGGTGGTGGTGGTGGCCGCGGCGGGCAACGAGGGCCTGGCCGTCGGCGTGCCGGCCAACTGCAGCGGCGTGATCGCGGTGGGCGGCCTGCGCCACAGCGGGACCAAGGTGGGCTATGCCAATCTGGGCCCCGAGGTGGCGCTCAGCGCGCCGGCCGGCAACTGCGTCAACAGCACGGGCAGCTGCCTCTATCCGCTGATCACCGCCACCGACAGCGGCAGCACCGTGCCGCTCGCGTCGAGCTACAGCGACGGCGGCAGCTACAGCGTGGGCACCAGCTTCTCCGCCCCGCTGGTGGCGGGCACCGTCGCGCTGATGCTGGCCGTGAACCCCGGACTCACGCCGGGCGAGGTGGCCAGCCTGCTGAAGGCCTCGGCGCGCGCCTTCCCGAGCAGCGGCGCCGATGCGGGCGTGGCCGCCTGCCGCGCCCCCAGCGCCACGGCCCAGACCGGCGAGTGCTACTGCAGCAGCAGCACCTGCGGCGCCGGCATGCTGGACGCCGGTGCGGCCGTCGCCGCCGCGCAGGCCGCCCTGCCCACCGCGGTGGTGAGCAGCCCGCCCGCCATCGTGCTGGCCGGCGAGACCCTGACGCTGGACGGCAGCGGTTCGACCGCACCCGCCGGGCGCAGCATCGCCGGCTATCTGTGGGAGATCGGCAGCGGCGCCGGCTCGGCCAGTTTCTCCAGCGCGGCGAATCTCGCGCGCGTCAGCCTGCTGGCCCGGGCCGAGGGCATGGTCAGCGTGCGCCTGACCGTCACCGACAGCGCCGGCGCCACGGCCAGCACCAGCCAGAGCTTTGCCGTCGCGGCCGGCCTGCCCACGGCCAGCTTCGTCGTCAGCGGCACGCCGCAGGCCGGCGCCAGCCTGCAACTGGACGGCTCGGCCTCGGCCGCCCGGGGCTCGGCCGGCATCGTGGCCTATCTGTGGGAGATCACGGCCGGCAACACGCTGGCCGGCTTCGCCGGCTCGGCCACCGCCTCCAGCGCGACGCTGAACCTGAACGCCGCCGGCAGCCTGACCCTGCGCCTGACCGTGACCGACAGCCTGGGCTACAGCGCCAGCAGCAGCCAGACCCTGAGCATCGCCGCGGCCGCGGCCGGCAGCGGCGCGACGACCTCCGGCGGCAGCGACACCGGCAGCAGCGGCGGAGGTGGCGGCGGCGCCACAGGGCCGGCCTGGATCCTGGCCCTGTTGCTGGCGGGCCTGGGACTACGCCGGGCCGGGCGCGCAAGACGGGGCAGGCGCGGCACCCAGATGTAAGGGCATGCAAAGCGCGCGGGTTTCGCGCCGCTTTCTCGCCCTTTGAGCGCGCTGCGACCCCCTACACTGGCCGCAGTTCCGGTGGAGCCGCCCGTCATGAAATCTCAGCGTCCTGTCGTCATTCCTCTGACCCTGCTGGCTGCGGCCCTGGCGCAGGGCCTCCCGGCCCTGGCCCAGACGCCGGTGGCCGAGGAGGCGCGCGTGATCGTGCGCTTCAAGGCCCAGGCCCAGAGCGTGCGCGCCCGGCCCCTGGCCCTGCGCGCCCGGGCCGCCGAGGCCGCCGACGTGGCCCAGACCCGCGCTCATGCCCTGGGCCTGCGTGCCGGCCGCAGCCTGCGGGCGCGCCTGAGCCTGGACGAGCGCACCCATGTGATGACCGCCAGCGGCCTGAGCTCGGCCGCGCTGGCCCAGCGCCTGGCGCAGGACGGCGAGGTGGAGCTGGTGGCCGTGGATCGGCGCCGCCGCCATTACACCGAACCCAACGACCCGTACTACGCGGTCGGCCCGTCGAATACCCCGGCCGCGGGCCAGTGGTACCTGAAGGCGCCGGCCGGCGAGCTGGTGTCCAGCATCAACGCGCCCGCGGCCTGGGACCTGACGACCGGCAGCGCCGCCATCGTCGTGGCCGTGCTGGACACGGGCATCCGCAAGGATCACCCCGAGCTGGCTTCCCAGATCGTCGGCGGCTACGACCTGGTGGCCTACTCCAGCAGCAGCGCCACCGCGCTGGCCACCGCCAACGACGGCAACCGTGCCGACGACGATGCCTCCGACCCCGGCGACTGGGTCACCCAGGCCGACGTCGATGCCGGCACCCTGGGCAGCGGCTGTACCAGCGACGACGTCGGCAACAGCAGCTGGCATGGCACCCGCGTGGCCGGCCTGGTCGCGGCCAGCAGCAACGACGGCCGCGGCATCGCCGGCGTGGCCTGGGGCAGCAAGATCCTGCCGGTGCGCGTGCTGGGCAAATGCGGCGGCTACGACTCCGACATCATGGCCGGCATGCGCTGGGCCGCGGGCATCGCGGTGCCGGGCCTGCCCGGCAATCCCAACCCGGCCCGGGTGCTGAACCTCAGCCTGGGCGGCAGCGGCAGCTGTACCGGCGGCGGCACGGCCGCGCTGTACCGCGAAACCGTGGCCGAGGTGACGGCCGCCAACACGGTGATCGTGGCCGCGGCCGGCAATACCGAGGGCCTGGCGGTCGGCCTGCCGGGCAGTTGCGCGGGCGTGATCACGGTGGCCGGCCTGCGCCACATCGGCTCCAAGGTGGGCTTCTCCAGCCTCGGCCCCGAGGTCACCCTGGCTGCGCCGGGCGGCAACTGCGTCAACATCGATGCCAACGGCAATCCCACCGGCCCCTGCCTCTATCCCATCCTGAGCACCAGCAACAGCGGGGCCCAGGGCCCGGTGTTGAACGACGAACGCTACGCCAGCGGCGTCGGCACCAGCTTCTCCACACCCCTGGTGGCCGGCACCGTGGCCCTGATGCTGGCACGCCAGCCCGGCCTGACGCCCGGCCAGGTCGCGAGCCTGCTGCGCAGCACCGCGCGACCCTTCGTCAGCAGCGGCGCCACGGCGGGGATCCCGCAATGCCAGGCGCCCACCAGCACGGCGCAGGACGAGTGCTACTGCACCACCAGCACCTGCGGCGCGGGCATGCTGGACGCGGCCGCCGCGGTGGCCGCCGCGACGCCGACCCCCACGCCTGCGCCCACCCCCGCACCGACCCCCGCCCCCACGCCGACCCCCGCCAGCGACGGTGGTGGCGGAGGCGGCGGTGCGACCAGCGCCTGGTGGCTGCTGGGCCTGGCCGCGGCCGGGGCGGCGC
>NZ_JBWKPM010000048.1:0-15402 GCF_059418245.1 Roseateles sp. GW821-FHT09B06
GAAGGCCTGCGCTTCGCCATCCGTGAAGGTGGCCGTACCGTCGGCTCCGGCGTCGTCGCGACCATCATCGCCTAAGTTTTAAGAAGGCCACAGGGGCATAGCTCAATTGGCAGAGCGTCGGTCTCCAAAACCGAAGGTTGGGGGTTCGAGACCCTCTGCCCCTGCCAGCGAAAGTCCTCAGCGATAATCGCCGGTTCCAGTGGTCAAACAGCAGCCCGCGGGAGTTGATCTCGGCGGGCTTTGCTGCTGATGGGTCTTTCTTGTGAGGGGCCGCTCGGCAGGTTCAAGAGAAGCATCAATGTCCAATCCTCAAGTCGAAACGGTCACGACCGGCGCCGACAAGGTCAAGCTGGCTGGCGCCGCCATCCTGCTGATCGGCGCCCTGGTGGCTTTCTACGCACTGTCCAAGCAGGGTGCGATCGCCCAGTGGGCGGCGCTGCTGGTGCTGCTGGCGGCGGCGACGGGCACCTTCTTCACGTCGGAGTCGGGCAAGTCGCTGATCGCTTACGGTCAGGACTCGATCAAGGAAGTCCGCAAGGTGGTCTGGCCGACGCACAAGGAGGCGCGCCAGATGACCCTGTACGTGTTCGCCTTTGTCGTCGTGATGGCGTTGTTCCTGTGGCTGACCGACAAGACGCTGGAATGGGTGCTGTACGACCTGGTCCTGGGCTGGAAGCGCTGAAGAGGAAGACATGAGCGAAGAACAGAACGTCGTCGAAAGCGTTGCCCCGGCGGGCCTGCCCAAGCGCTGGTATGTGGTGCATGCCTATTCGGGCATGGAGAAGGCCGTCGAGCGCAATCTGCGCGAACGCATCGATCGCGCCGGCATGCAGGACAAGTTCGGTCGCATCCTGGTGCCGACCGAAGAGGTGGTCGAGCTGAAGAACGGCAAGAAGGCCGTGACCGAACGCCGCTTCTTTCCCGGCTATGTGCTGGTGGAGATGGCGATGGACGACGAATCCTGGCACCTGGTCAAGCACACCTCCAAGGTGACCGGCTTCGTCGGCGGCGCGAAGAACCGACCGGCCCCGATCTCGGAGGCCGAGGTGATGAAGATCGTCAACCAGATGCAGGAAGGCATCGAGAAGCCCCGGCCCAAGGTCGAGTGGACGGTGGGCGAGATCGTGCGCGTCAAGGAAGGCCCGTTCACCGACTTCAACGGTGCGGTCGAGGAGGTCAACTACGACAAGTCCAAGGTGCGCGTCTCGGTCACGATCTTCGGTCGCGCAACGCCGGTGGAACTGGATTTCGCACAGGTCGAGAAGGTCTGATCGACAAGATTCGGGCTTGGCGGTGCCCGGAGGCTTCGGCCATCGATACCGCTCGTAGTCAGTCTGCAACGAGAGGCGGACAAGAGGAGTGAAGGTAAGGCGCAAGCCCTAGTCCTTCGCGCTAGCACTCAGGCATTGCGGCGTGGCCGTCGTGGTGCTTCTAGGAGAAAACATGGCCAAGAAGATTGTCGGCTTTATCAAGCTGCAAATTCCGGCTGGCAAGGCAAATCCTTCGCCGCCGGTCGGTCCCGCGCTGGGTCAGCGCGGCCTGAACATCATGGAATTCTGCAAGGCCTTCAACGCCCAGACGCAGAGCTATGAGCCGGGTCTGAAGCTGCCGGTGGTGATCACCGCCTTCGCGGACAAGAGCTTCACCTTCATCATCAAGTCGCCCCCGGCGACCGTGCTGCTGAAGAAGGCTGCCAAGATCGAGAAGGGCTCGCAGCGCCCGCATCTGGACAAGGTCGGCAAGCTGACCCGCGCCCAGCTGGAAGAGATCGCCAAGACCAAGCAGAAGGATCTGACGGCCGCCGACATGGATGCCGCCGTTCGCACCATCGCCGGTTCCGCCCGTTCGATGGGCATCATCGTGGAGGGCGTGTGACATGGCCAAGCTGACGAAGAAGCAAAAAGCCCTGCAGGGCAAGGTCGAGTCCACCAAGCTGTACCCGCTGGGCGACGCGCTGAATCTGATCAAGAGCCTGGCCACCGCCAAGTTCGATGAGTCGATCGACGTGGCCGTGCAACTGGGTATCGACGCCAAGAAGTCGGACCAAGTGGTGCGTGGCGCCGTCGTGCTGCCTAACGGCACCGGCAAGACCAAGCGCGTGGCCGTGTTCGCCCAGGGCGCCAAGGCCGAGGAAGCCAAGGCCGCCGGCGCCGACGTGGTCGGCATGGAAGACCTGGCCGAGCGCGTCAAGGCTGGTGACATGCCCTTCGACGTGGTGATCGCCTCGCCGGACACGATGCGCATCGTCGGTACCCTGGGTCAGATCCTGGGTCCGCGCGGCCTGATGCCTAACCCCAAGGTTGGCACCGTGACCCCGGACGTCGCCACCGCCGTCAAGAACGCCAAGGCTGGCCAGGTCCAGTTCCGCGTCGACAAGGCCGGCATCATCCACGGCACGATCGGCCGTCGCTCGTTCGACACCGACAAGCTGGAAGGCAATCTGCGCGCGCTGATCGAGGCCCTGAACAAGGCCAAGCCGGCGTCGAGCAAGGGCATCTACCTGCGCAAGGTGGCGGTGTCCTCCACGATGGGCGTCGGCGCCCGCGTGGAAATCGCGACGATCAACGCCGCGGCCACGGCCTGAGCGAACTCAGACGAGGTGTGGCGCTAGTCTGGCGTCGCGCTGATGAATTGGTGGGCTGAGCCGGGCAACCGGCTCAGGCCATCCAAGACCGCTGGTGCGGAGCCTTTGCAGTATCGGAAGGCGACGCTTAATCGGGGATCTCGATTTCCGGCCAGCGCAGATGGCGGTCCCGCTGAAAGGATTGATGCCTCGAGCAATCGAGGTGGTTTCCTGACAGAAGGTCGCTAAATCCCGGTGCTCCGAGGGTCGCGAGGCTCGAGGGGCGTAATGTGAGGAGTAGACCTTGAGTCTCAATCGCAACGAGAAAGCAGCCGTCGTGTCGGACGTGGCAGCGCAAGCTGCCAAGGCCCAGACGCTGGCGCTGGCCGAGTACCGTGGCCTCACCGTGGAAGCCTTGAACAAGCTGCGCGTCATCGCGCGTGCCCAGGGTGTGTATCTTCACGTGCTGAAGAACACCCTGGCGCGTCGTGCTGTCGCCGGCACCCCGTTCGAGGCTGCCTCGGAGAGCATGGTCGGCCCGCTGATCTACGGCTTTTCGGAAGACGCTGTCGCCGCGGCCAAAGTCATCGCCGACTTTGCCAAGGGCAACGACAAGCTCGTCATCAAGGGTGGTGCCTACGGCGGCAAGGCTCTGGACGTCAACGGCGTGAAGGCGCTGGCGGCCGTCCCGAGCAAGGAAGTGCTGCTGTCGCAAGTCGCCGGCCTGCTCAAGTCGCCGGTGCAGCGCACCGCGGCCGTGCTGGCAGCCCTGGCCGCAAAGCGTGGCGAAGGCGCCGCTTCTTCGGAAGCCGCTGCCGAAGCCCCGGCTGCGGCCTGATCGACGCGCTAAGCGCGCAAGCAATCAATCTGTATTTAGGAAACTATCATGGCATTCGATAAAGACGCTTTCCTGGCTGCCCTGGACAGCATGACCGTTCTGGAACTGAACGACCTGGTCAAGGCAATTGAAGAGAAGTTCGGCGTGTCCGCCGCTTCGATGGCTGCTCCCGCTGCTGGCGGTGCTGCCGGCGGTGGTGCCGCTGCTGTCGAAGAGAAGACCGAGTTCACCGTGGTGCTGACCGAAGCCGGCGCCAACAAGGTCTCGGTCATCAAGGCCGTGCGCGAAATCACCGGCCTGGGCCTGAAGGAAGCCAAGGACCTGGTGGACGGCGCTCCGAAGCCCGTCAAGGAAGGCATTGCCAAGGCCGACGCCGAAGCCGCCAAGAAGAAGCTGGAAGAAGCCGGCGCCAAGGTCGAACTCAAGTAAGACCGAGGTCCGGGCCGGGCGGCTTGCTGCCCGGTTCGACAGCGAGAAAGGGGTGGTCCTCGGGGCCTCCCCTTTCGTCGTCTAGGGTTAGTCCCATTGAGGGCAGCTGAAAGAGCCGTGCTCGCGGTATGATGCGCGGTTCTTTCAAGTGTTCTCTGATCCGACTGCAGAGAGCCGGTTTGGTCGGGCCTTGGTGCAATGCCAGGGTTGTCCGCCAGCGGTTGGTAGTGGCCAACCACCAAGCTTCGAGCGCAATACTCGAAAAGCCAGTCGCCGACGAAGCCCGTTCCACGGCCAGGGATGGGCTCTCGACACGGAGTGTTTATGGCGCAAACAACCCCCTATAGCTATACCGAGCGCAAGCGTATCCGCAAGAGCTTCGGCAAGCGCGAGAGCGTTCTCAACGTTCCCTATTTGCTGACCATGCAGAAGGACTCGTACGTCGCCTTCCTGCAAAAAGACGTCCCCCCAGCCAAGCGCAAGCCCGAAGGCCTGCAGGCTGCCTTCCTTTCCGCCTTCCCGATCGTGTCGCACAACGGGTTCGTGGAGATGAAGTTCCTCGAATTCAACATCGCCAAGCCGCCGTTCGACACCCGCGAGTGCCAGCAGCGTGGCCTGACCTATGCAGCCGCCGTGCGCGCGCGCCTGCAGATGATCATCTACGACCGTGAGAGCCCGCAGGCCAAGACGGTCAAGGAAATCAAGGAGCAAGAGGTCTACATGGGCGAAGTGCCCCTGATGACCGACTATGGCTCCTTCATCGTCAACGGCACCGAGCGCGTCATCGTCTCGCAGCTGCACCGCTCGCCCGGCGTGTTCTTCGAGCACGACAAGGGCAAGACCCACTCGTCCGGCAAGCTGCTGTTCTCGGCCCGCATCATCCCCTACCGCGGCTCCTGGCTGGACTTCGAGTTCGACCCGAAGGACATCCTGTTCTTCCGCGTCGACCGTCGCCGCAAGATGCCGGTCACGATCCTGCTCAAGGCCATCGGCCTGAACCCCGAGCAGATCCTGGCCCACTTCTTCGTGTTCGACAACTTCCGTCTGATGGACTCCGGTGCCCAGATGGAGTTCGTGGCCGACCGCCTGAAGGGCGAGGTCGCGCGCTTCGACATCACCGACAAGAGCGGCAATGTCATCGTCGAGAAGGACAAGCGCATCACCGCCCGCCACGTGCGCCAGCTGGAGCAGTCCGGCACCCAGCATGTAACCGTGCCCGAGGACTACCTGGTCGGCCGCGTGCTGGCCAAGAACATGGTCGACGGAGACACCGGCGAGATCATTGCTAAGGCGAACGACGAGCTGACCGACGCGTTGCTGAAGAAGCTGCGCCAGGCCGGCATCAAGGACATCCAGGTCCTGTTCACCAATGAGCTGGATGAAGGCGCCTACATCAGCCAGACCCTGGCCTCGGACGAAACCGCCGACCAACTGGCCGCACGCGTCGCGATCTATCGCATGATGCGCCCCGGCGAGCCGCCGACGGAAGACGCGGTGGAAGCGCTGTTCAACCGTCTGTTCTACAGCACCGACACCTACGATCTGTCGCGCGTCGGCCGCATGAAGTTCAACGCCCGCGTGGGCCGCGACACGCCCGAAGGCGCGATGAATCTGTCGAACGAGGACATCCTCGACGTCGTCAAGATCCTGGTCGAACTGCGCAATGGCCGCGGCGAGGTCGATGACATCGACCACCTGGGCAACCGTCGCGTGCGTTGCGTCGGCGAACTGGCCGAGAACCAGTACCGTTCGGGCCTGGCGCGTATCGAAAAGGCCGTCAAGGAGCGTCTGGGTCAGGCCGAGACCGAGGCCCTGATGCCGCACGACCTGATCAACTCCAAGCCGATTTCCGCGGCGCTGAAGGAGTTCTTCGGTGCGTCGCAGCTGTCGCAGTTCATGGACCAGACCAACCCGCTGTCCGAGATCACGCACAAGCGTCGCGTCTCGGCCCTGGGCCCGGGCGGTCTGACCCGCGAGCGCGCCGGCTTCGAAGTCCGCGACGTGCACCCGACCCACTATGGCCGCGTCTGCCCGATCGAAACGCCGGAAGGCCCGAACATCGGTCTGATCAACTCGCTGGCACTGTTCGCGCAGCTCAACGAGTACGGTTTCCTGGAAACGCCTTACCGCCGCGTCGTCGACGGCAAGGTGACTTCGCAGATCGACTATCTGTCGGCCATCGAGGAAGGCAAGTACGTCATCGCCCAGGCCAATGCCTCGCTGAACGAGCAGGGCCAGTTGGTTGATGAACTGGTGTCGGCCCGTGAAAACGGCGAATCGGTGCTGACCTCGCCCGAGCGCATCCAGTACATGGACGTGGCGCCGACACAGATCGTGTCGGTGGCGGCCTCGCTGGTGCCCTTCCTGGAGCACGACGATGCGAACCGCGCGCTGATGGGCGCCAACATGCAGCGTCAGGCCGTGCCGACGCTGCGTCCCGAGAAGGCCATGGTCGGTACCGGCGTCGAGCGCGTCGCGGCCAAGGACTCGGGCACCGTGGTGGCGGCGCGCCGCGGCGGCGTGGTCGACTACGTGGACACGAACCGCATCGTGATCCGCGTGAACGACAACGAGACCGTGGCCGGCGAAGTCGGCGTGGACATCTACAACCTGATCAAGTATCAGCGCAGCAACCAGAACACCAACATCCACCAGCGCCCGATCGTGCGCCGCGGGGACAAGGTGGCGGCCGAGGACATCATCGCCGACGGCGCCTCGACGGACATCGGCGAACTGGCCCTGGGCCAGAACATGCTGGTGGCCTTCATGCCCTGGAACGGCTACAACTTCGAGGATTCGATCCTGATCAGCGAGCGTGTGGTGGCCGAAGACCGCTACACCTCGATCCATATCGAAGAGCTCGTCGTGATGGCCCGCGATACCAAGCTGGGCTCCGAGGAAATCACCCGCGACATCCCGAACCTGAGCGAGCAGCAACTCTCGCGTCTGGATGAATCGGGCATCGTCTACGTCGGCGCCGAGGTGAACCCCGGCGACGTGCTGGTCGGCAAGGTCACGCCGAAGGGCGAGACCACGCTGACGCCGGAAGAGAAGCTGCTGCGCGCCATCTTCGGCGAGAAGGCTTCGGACGTGAAGGACACCTCGCTGCGCGTGGACCAGGGCACCAACGGTACCGTGATCGACGTGCAGGTCTTCACCCGCGAAGGCATCCAGCGCGACAAGCGCGCCCAGCAGATCATCGACGACGAGCTGAAGCGCTTCCGCCTGGACCTGAACGACCAGCTGCGCATCGTCGAGAGCGATGCCTTCGACCGTATCGAGAAGCTGCTGGTGGGCAAGGTCGCCAACGGCGGCCCGCAGAAGATCGCCAAGGGCACGGTCATCGACAAGGCCTATCTGGCCGGCGTCGAGAAGTTCCACTGGTTCGACATCCGTCCCGCCGAGGACGACGTCGCCAACCAGCTGGAATCGATCAAGAACTCGCTGGAGCAGACCCGCCATTCGTTCGATCTGGCCTTCGAAGAGAAGCGCAAGAAGCTGACGCAGGGCGACGAGCTGCCGGCCGGCGTGCTGAAGATGGTCAAGGTCTACCTGGCCGTCAAGCGCCGCCTGCAGCCCGGCGACAAGATGGCCGGCCGCCACGGCAACAAGGGCGTCGTGTCCAAGATCACCCCGATCGAAGACATGCCCTATATGGCCGACGGCACGCCCGCCGACATCGTGCTGAACCCGCTGGGCGTGCCTTCGCGCATGAACGTGGGTCAGGTGCTGGAAGTGCATCTGGGCTGGGCCGGCAAGGGCATCGGTCAGCGCATCGGCGACATGCTGCAGCAGCAGGCCAAGGTGGCCGAACTGCGCAAGTTCTTCGACGAGCTCTACAACCAGAGCGGCGGCAAGAGCGAGAACCTGGACGAGCTGAGCGACGACGAAGTCGTCGAGATGGCGCACAACCTCTCCAAGGGTGTGCCGTTCGCGACCCCGGTGTTCGATGGCGCCAAGGAAGAAGAAATCCGCGCCATGCTGAAGCTGGCTTACCCGGACGACATCGCCGCGAAGAAGGGCCTGACCCCGACGCGCACCCAGGCCTATCTGTACGACGGCCGCACCGGCGAGCAGTTCGAGCGCCCGACCACCGTCGGCTACATGCACGTGCTGAAGCTGCACCACCTGGTGGACGACAAGATGCACGCCCGTTCGACCGGCCCGTACTCGCTCGTCACGCAGCAGCCGCTGGGTGGTAAGGCGCAGTTCGGCGGCCAGCGTTTCGGTGAGATGGAAGTGTGGGCGCTGGAAGCCTATGGCGCCTCCTACATCCTGCAGGAAATGCTGACCGTGAAGTCCGACGACGTGAACGGCCGTACCAAGGTCTACGAGAGCATCGTCAAGGGCGAGCACGCGATCGAGGCCGGCATGCCGGAGTCGTTCAACGTGCTGGTGAAGGAAATCCGTTCGCTCGGTATCGACATCGAGCTCGAGCGCAACTAAGCATAGGAACAGGAGAGACACATGAAAGGTTTGCTGGACCTGTTCAAGCAGTTCACGCCGGACGAGCACTTCGACGCGATCAAGATCGGGCTGGCCTCGCCCGAGAAGATCCGTTCGTGGTCCTTCGGCGAGGTGAAGAAGCCCGAGACCATCAACTACCGGACCTTCAAGCCCGAGCGCGATGGCCTGTTCTGCGCCAAGATCTTCGGCCCGATCAAGGACTACGAGTGCCTGTGCGGCAAGTACAAGCGCCTGAAGCACCGCGGCGTGATCTGCGAGAAGTGCGGCGTTGAAGTCACCCAGACCAAGGTGCGTCGCGAGCGCATGGGCCATATCGACCTGGCCGCACCCTGCGCCCACATCTGGTTCCTGAAGTCGCTGCCGTCGCGTCTGGGCCTGGTGCTCGACATGACCTTGCGCGACATCGAGCGCGTGCTGTATTTCGAAGCCTATGTGGTGGTCGATCCCGGCATGACCCCGCTGAAGAAGTTCTCGATCATGAGCGAGGACGACTACGACGCGAAGCGCGCGGAGTTCGGCGACGAGTTCATCGCCCTGATGGGCGCCGAGGGCATCAAGAAGCTGCTGGAGGAGATGGATCTCGACATCGAGATCGATCGCCTGCGCAACGACATGACCGGCTCGGAGCTGAAGGTCAAGAAGAACTCCAAGCGCCTGAAGGTCATGGAGGCCTTCAAGAAGTCCGGCATCAAGCCGAACTGGATGGTGATGGAAGTGCTGCCGGTGCTGCCGCCGGACCTGCGTCCGCTGGTGCCGCTGGACGGCGGTCGCTTCGCGACCTCGGATCTGAACGATCTGTATCGCCGCGTCATCAACCGCAACAACCGTCTGGCTCGCCTGCTGGAGCTGAAGGCTCCCGAGATCATCGTGCGCAACGAAAAGCGCATGCTGCAGGAAGCCGTCGATTCGCTGCTGGACAACGGTCGTCGCGGCAAGGCCATGACCGGCGCGAACAAGCGTGCCCTCAAGTCGCTGGCCGACATGATCAAGGGCAAGAGCGGTCGTTTCCGTCAGAACTTGCTGGGCAAGCGCGTCGACTACTCGGGCCGTTCGGTCATCGTGGTGGGTCCGACGCTCAAGCTGCATCAATGCGGTCTGCCCAAGTTGATGGCGCTGGAGCTGTTCAAGCCCTTCATCTTCTCGCGTCTGGAGGCGATGGGCATCGCCACCACGATCAAGGCCGCGAAGAAGGAAGTCGAATCCGGCACGCCGGTGGTCTGGGACATCCTGGAAGAGGTCATCAAGGAGCATCCGGTGCTGCTGAACCGCGCGCCGACCTTGCACCGTCTGGGCATCCAGGCCTTCGAGCCCGTGCTGATCGAAGGCAAGGCCATCCAGCTGCACCCGCTGGTCTGCGCCGCCTTCAACGCCGACTTCGACGGTGACCAGATGGCCGTTCACGTGCCGCTGTCGATCGAAGCGCAGATGGAAGCCCGCACCCTGATGCTGGCCTCCAACAACGTGCTGTTCCCGGCTTCCGGCGAACCTTCGATCGTGCCGTCGCAGGACGTGGTGCTGGGTCTGTACTACGCCACCCGCGAGCGCATCAACGGCAAGGGCGAAGGCCTGGTGTTCACCGACGTGAGCGAGATCATCCGCGCGCTGGAGAACGGCGCCGTGGAAATCACCGCCAAGATCAGCGTGCGCCTGACCGAGTACACCAAGGACAAGGAATCCGGCGAGTGGATCCCCGAGACCAAGTTGGTGGACACGACCGTCGGCCGCGCCCTGCTGAGCGAGATCCTGCCCAAGGGCCTGCCGTTCTCGAACATCAACAAGGCGCTGAAGAAGAAGGAAATCTCGCGCCTGATCAACACGTCCTTCCGCAAATGCGGTCTGAAGGAGACCGTGGTGCTGGCCGACAAGCTGCTGCAAAGCGGTTTCAAGCTCGCCACGCGCGCCGGCATCTCCATCGCGGTGGACGACATGCTGGTGCCCAAGCAGAAGCACGAGCTGATCGAGCGTGCCGAGAAGGAAGTCAAGGAGATCGAGCAGCAGTATGTCTCGGGCCTGGTGACCGCCGGCGAGCGCTACAACAAGGTCGTCGACATCTGGGGCAAGACCGGTGACGAGGTGGGCAAGGTCATGATGACCCAGCTCTCCAAGCAGAAGACCCTGGACCGCAACGGCAAGGAAGTGGATCAGGAGTCCTTCAACTCCATCTACATGATGGCCGACTCCGGTGCCCGCGGTAGCGCGGCCCAGATCCGTCAGCTGGCTGGCATGCGGGGCCTGATGGCCAAGCCGGACGGCTCGATCATCGAGACGCCCATCACGGCGAACTTCCGTGAAGGTCTGAACGTTCTGCAGTACTTCATCTCCACCCACGGTGCTCGTAAGGGCCTGGCGGATACGGCGCTGAAGACCGCGAACTCCGGCTACCTGACCCGTCGTCTGGTCGACGTGACCCAGGATCTGGTTGTCACCGAAGTGGATTGCGGTACCGACAACGGCATGAACATGCGTGCCCTGGTCGAAGGCGGTGAGGTCATCGAATCGCTGCGCGACCGTGTGCTGGGTCGTGTAGCGGCCATCGATGTGCTGCACCCCGAGACTCAGGGTCTGCTGATGTCGGCCGGCAATATGCTGGACGAGGACATCCTGGACGTGCTGGAGCAGGCCGGCGTCGACGAGATCAAGGTCCGCACTCCGCTGACCTGCGCCACCCGCTTCGGTCTCTGCGCCAAGTGCTACGGCCGCGATCTGGGTCGTGGCGGCCTGGTCAACACCGGTGAGGCCGTGGGCGTGATCGCCGCGCAGTCGATCGGTGAGCCGGGCACGCAGCTGACGATGCGTACCTTCCACATCGGTGGTGCGGCCTCGCGTGCTGCGGTGGCTTCCAGCGTCGAAGCCAAGTCGGACGGCATCATCGGCTTCAATGCCACGATGCGCTACGTCACGAACGGCAAGGGTGAGCTGGTGGTGATTTCGCGTTCCGGCGAAATCATCATCGCCGACCCGCATGGCCGCGAGCGCGAGCGTCACAAGGTGCCGTATGGCGCGATCCTGAACATCAAGGCCGACCAGACCATCAAGGCTGGCCTGATCTTGGCGAACTGGGATCCGCTGACCCGCCCGATCATCACCGAGTTCGCCGGCCAGGCGAAGTTCGAGAATGTCGAGGAAGGCGTCACCGTCGCCAAGCAGGTGGACGAGGTCACCGGTCTGTCGACTCTGGTCGTGATCGATCCGAAGCGCCGCGGCGCCGCCAAGGTGGTGCGCCCGCAGGTCAAGCTGCTGGACGCCAACGGCAACGAGGTGAAGATCCCCGGCACCGACCATTCGGTGACGATCGGCTTCCAGGTCGGTGCGCTGATCCAGGTGCGCGACGGCCAGGATCTGGCCCCCGGCGAGGTGCTGGCGCGTATCCCGGTGGAAGGCCAGAAGACCCGCGACATTACCGGCGGTCTGCCGCGCGTGGCTGAGCTGTTCGAAGCCCGTTCGCCCAAGGATGTGGGCGTGCTGGCCGAGCAGACCGGTACCGTGTCCTTCGGCAAGGAGACCAAGGGCAAGGTGCGCCTGGAGATCACCGATCCGGACGGCAAGAAGCACGAAGTGCTGGTGCCCAAGGAGAAGAACATCCTGGTGCACGAAGGCCAGGTGGTGAACCGCGGCGAGCTGATCGTCGACGGCGCGGCCGATCCGCAGGACATCCTGCGTCTGCTGGGCATCGAGGAACTGGCGCGCTACATCGTCGACGAAGTGCAGGACGTGTACCGTCTGCAGGGCGTGAAGATCAACGACAAGCACATCGAGGTGATCGTTCGCCAGATGCTGCGCCGCGTGCAGATCACCAACCCCGGCGACACGCACTACATCCTGAATGAGCAGGTCGAGCGCTCGGAGCTGCTGGATACCAATGACCGCATGCGCAAGGAGGGCAAGATGATTGCCACCCATGCGGACGTGCTGCTGGGTATCACCAAGGCTTCGCTGTCGACCGACTCCTTCATCTCCGCGGCTTCCTTCCAGGAAACCACCCGCGTGCTGACCGAGGCTGCCATCATGGGCAAGCGCGATGAGCTGCGTGGTCTGAAGGAGAACGTGATCGTCGGCCGACTGATCCCGGCCGGTACCGGCATGGCCTTCCACGACGCCCGTCGTGCCAAGGAAAGCATGGACGAGGCCGAGCGCCGCGCCATCGCGATGCAGGAGGCCGAGGAGCTGGCTGCCGCACAGATGGCCAGCGTCGATGCGCCGGCCGAAGGCTCGGCCGAGTAATCGGCTGTCGCCTCCCGGCTTGGTTCCTGCTAAAAGGGCCGCCTTCGGGCGGCCCTTTTCCTTTTCATGTGGCGTCGGGTGGTGGTGGCTGCTTGATCCAGGCCGCCGGGCCCAGGATCTCCAGACCCAGCTTGCGAGCTCGCTTGGCCAGGGCCAGCACCGCGCGGTCGCGCGAGATCAGCCAGCGGGCGCCGGCGGCCAGGGCCAGATCGATGAAGATCTGGTCGTCCGGGTCGCGGCAGATCAGGCGTACCGCTGGTGGCGGAGGCTGCTCCTGCATCCGGCACAGGCGTGCGAAAGCGGCCTCGATCCGGGCCATGTCGGGCCGGCGCTCGGCAGCGACACCGCGGGCCAGCACATGGCGCAACTCGTCCAGCATGCGCGGCGCGCCGATCCAGCACAGCCGCCCGGCTTCCAGGGCATCGACCAGCGGCTGCACACCGGGCTCCGAGAACACCAGCCAGTCCATCACTACCTGAGTGTCCAGCACCACCAGGGGCCGGGTTTGCGGGTCGCTCATCGATAGGCTGGGGCGGGTGGCGGGGCCGGCAGCATAGCCGAAGCAGGGCGGACTTGTGCGTATTTGGGGAGCTGGGCTACAATCGCGGGCTCTCTAGCAGGACTAGCTGCGTCTGCGGCCGCCACTGATGGACTGATAGGGAATGAGGAACGCACTGCGCGCCAGCGTGGTGCGTTTACTCGTTTCCAGAAATCAATCGTGCGCGCCGGATGCTTTGGGCCACCCTGGCCGCTGGCTGCGGGGAGATCTGTGACTTCAAACGGGAACAAGTTACTTATGCCAACTATCAATCAGCTCGTGCGCCAAGGCCGTGAGGCCGAGGTCACGAAATCCAAGTCGCCGGCAATGCAGAATTGCCCGCAGCGCCGCGGCGTCTGCACCCGCGTCTACACCACGACCCCGAAGAAGCCGAACTCGGCTCTGCGTAAGGTTGCCAAGGTGCGTCTGACCAACGGGTTCGAGGTCATCTCGTACATCGGCGGTGAAGGCCACAACCTGCAAGAGCACAGCGTCGTGCTGGTGCGCGGCGGTCGTGTCAAGGATCTGCCGGGTGTGCGTTACCACATCGTGCGCGGTTCGCTGGATCTGCAGGGCGTGAAAGACCGCAAGCAGTCGCGTTCCAAGTACGGTGCCAAGCGTCCGAAGAAGTAAATCCATCGTCTGTCATGGCGTGCAGCTCCGCTGTCGCCGGATTATTTTGCGGTTCGTGCGACTCCATCGTGAGCGCAGCGGCCGAGTAAGTGGATGGCCCCTGATGTTGGTGGTCGTCCAAGGCTCCACAGCCAACTGAAGCAAGAGGAAGATTCCCATGCCACGTCGTCGCGAAGTACCCAAGCGCGAGATCCTGCCGGATCCGAAGTTCGGTTCCGTTGATCTGTCCAAGTTCATGAACGTCATCATGGAATCGGGCAAGAAGGCCGTTGCCGAGCGCATCATCTACGGTGCCCTCGAGCAGGTCGAGAAGAAGGTCGGCAAGGACCCGCTGGAAGTGTTCATGATCGCCCTGAACAACGTGAAGCCCATGGTCGAAGTGAAGTCCCGCCGTGTCGGCGGTGCGAACTACCAAGTTCCCGTGGAAGTTCGTCCCGTCCGCCGGATGGCTCTGGCCATGCGTTGGTTGAAGGAATCGGCCCGCAAGCGTGGTGAGAAGTCGATGGCCCAGCGTCTGGCCAACGAGCTGCTGGAGGCCTCCGAGGGCCGCGGCGGCGCGATGAAGAAGCGCGACGAAGTGCACCGCATGGCCGAGGCCAACAAGGCCTTCTCGCACTTCCGCTTCTAAACCACCTTGTCCCAGCCGCCGCGGGTTTCTACCGACCCGCTGGCGGCTCAATGCATTTGGAGTGACACCATGTCCCGCAAGACCCCCATCGAGCGCTACCGCAATATCGGTATCTCCGCGCACATCGATGCCGGCAAGACCACCACGACCGAGCGCATCCTGTTCTACACCGGTGTGAACCACAAGATCGGTGAGGTGCATGACGGCGCCGCCACGATGGACTGGATGGAGCAGGAGCAGGAACGCGGCATCACGATCACGTCGGCCGCGACGACCTGCTTCTGGAAGGGCATGGACATGTCCTTCCCCGAGCACCGCATCAACATCATCGACACCCCCGGACACGTGGACTTCACGATTGAGGTGGAGCGTTCGATGCGCGTGCTGGACGGCGCCTGCATGGTCTACTGCGCCGTGGGTGGCGTGCAGCCCCAGTCCGAGACCGTCTGGCGTCAGGCCAACAAGTACAAGGTGCCCCGCCTGGCCTTCGTCAACAAGATGGATCGCACCGGCGCGAACTTCTACAAGGTCGTCGACCAGATGAAGCTGCGCCTGAAGGCCAACCCCGTGCCGGTGGTGCTGCCCATCGGTGCCGAGGAAAACTTCAAGGGTGTGATCGACCTGATCAAGATGAAGGCGATCTACTGGGACGAAGCGTCTCAGGGCATGAAGTTCGACTATCGCGACATTCCTGCCGAGATGATGGCCGACGCCCAGAAATGGCGCGACAACCTGGTCGAGGCCGCGGCCGAGTCCAGCGAAGAGATGATGAACAAGTACCTGGAGTCCGGCGAGCTGAGCGAGGCCGAGATCATCCTGGGTATCCGCACCCGCACCATCGCCGCTGAAATCCAGCCGATGTTCTGCGGTACCGCCTTCAAGAACAAGGGCGTGCAGCGCATGCTGGACGGCGTGATCGACTTCATGCCCTCGCCGGTGGACGTTCCTCCCGTGCCCGGCACGGACGAGGATGACCAGCCGACGACGCGCAAGGCCTCCGATGACGCCAAGTTCGCCGCCCTGGCCTTCAAGCTGATGACCGACCCCTATGTCGGCCAGCTGACCTTTGTGCGCGTCTATTCGGG
>NZ_JBWKPM010000049.1:0-12055 GCF_059418245.1 Roseateles sp. GW821-FHT09B06
GTCTCTGCACTATGGCCAGCTCCCTACCTTCTTTGGAGACGGTGTTGCACTTACCTTGCCAAACCGCGATGGCTAACGCCTGCATCGAGCGGACGTTATGCTTCGCCACACCCCCGGTGGAGTGTTCGACATGGTGATCACCCGATTGCTGCTGCTGCTGCCCCTCGCCGCGCCTCTTCCGCTGCTCGGGCAGGAGTTGCCCGCTGGCTTTGGCTGGTTTCGCAGCGTCGTCGGCTCCTGCTGGACGGGGCACCTCCCCGAGAGATCAAGCCAACACACTCACTGCTACTCGTCACAGTTCGGGAGCTTCATCCGCGGCACGTCTGTGCTGGCGCAGCTCAGAGACGGCAGCCAAGCCACCTTGTTCGAGGGCGACTCGCTGTTCGCCTGGGACGAGAAGAACGCTCGGGTCGTCTACTACATCTGGGGCTCCGACGGAAGCCATCGTCGGCTCGAGGCTCAGCATGTCGGCGAGGAGCTCGTCTTCCCCGTGCCGGCTCGAGCGGACCCGGCGAAGATTGCCTATCGCTCGGTCTGGCGCCTGAGAGACTCCGAGTCGATTGAAATCCGCCGTGAGCGACCGGAGGGCAACTCCTGGAACACGGAGTTCAAGGTCTTGTACCGGCGCGCACCGATGAAGGATTGATCGAGGGCGCAAGTCCCGGCACGACGCCTACCCCTTCGCCCAAGCGCCTTGCCGGCGGGGTCCGCCGGCGCAAACTTGTTGAGCGGCGGCTTTTCGGCAGTTCGCGTCGCATCACCCAGGCGCCGGCGCCCACCCTCAATCAATCTTCGTAACAGGGCGCGAGCCTGCGCACCTCCACCGTCGCCCATTGCGCCGCCGGGCATTGCTCGGCGATCGCGATGGCTTCCTCACGGGTGGCGCAGTTCACGATGAAATAGCCGCCGATGATCTCCTTGACCTCGGCGAAGGGACCGTCCATCAGGCGGGACTTGCCGGGGGATTGCATCTGCACGCGCGCCGCGTTCTTGGTTGAGGCGAGCGAGTTGGCGCCCTCCAGCAGGCCGCGGCGCTGCAGGTCGGCGGCGAAGTCCATCATCGTCTGGCAGGCCTTCTCGCCATTGGCGCGGCCGCGCTCCTGGCGTTGGCCATAGGGTTCCATGATCAGCAGCATGTAAGACATCGGGGTCTCCCTGGGATGTTTCCCGGACGAGGAAGATGAGCAGCGGCGATTGTGGACGACACCCCGATAACCCTGCCGGAAGTCATGACTGCCTGGCCAGCGCTTCCACCTGGATGCGCAGCTGCACGTCCATCTTGAAGCCGTAGTCCTTGCCGGCGCTCAGGCCGAACTCGTCGCGCTGGAAGCTGCCGCTGACATCGGCGCCGCACAGCTCGCGCTTGTTGAGCGGATGCGGGATGCAGCGGATCCAGTGCAGGGTCAGGTTCACCGGCCGCGTCACGCCATGCAGGCTCAGCTCGCCCAGCACCTGGCGCGGCCGGCTCGGCTGGGCTTCCGGCTCGATGCGGCTCTTGTAGACCGCCTTCGGATACTTGGCGACATCGAAGAAATCGCCGCCGCGCGCCCAAGCGTTGAGCTGCTGATGGCCGAAGTCGACGCCGTCCAGATCGATCTCGATCTCCACCCGGCCGGCGCCGGTCTCCTTGTCATAGACCACCCGCCCGCTGCTGCGGTTCATCTTGCCGCGCCAGACCGAGATGCCCATATGGTCGGCCTCGAAGCTCGGGAAGGTGTGCTGCGGGTCGATCTCGTAGTCGACCGGCGCGGCCAGGGCCGGGCCGACCGCCAGGACGCCGAGCAGGGCAAGGCGGCGGATCTTGGATAAGGGGTTCATGGCATCTCCGGTTCGGGCCGATGGATACCGGCCTCCTGTCGGCACGACGTCCGGGCCGGCCGGATATCGACGGCGCGGCACATTCTCGCCGGCGCCGGCCGACTACCATGGAAGCCATCACGACGACGGAGTCCCCCCGATGCAGATTTGCGCCAACGGCATCGCCCTCGAGGTCGAGGACCATGGCCCGCCCAATGGCGAGCCCCTGCTGCTGATCATGGGCCTGGGCATGCAGCTGCTGGGCTGGCCCGACGAATTCGTCGATCAGCTGGTGGCCGCCGGCTTTCGCGTGATCCGCTTCGACAACCGCGACATCGGCCTGAGCCAGGACTTCGATCAGCTGGGCGTGCCCCATCTGGGGCTGAATTCCATGCTGCACCTGCTGCATCTGCCGGTGAAGAGCCCCTATGCCCTGGCGGACATGGCCGAGGATGCGCGCGGCATCCTCGATGCGCTGGGTATTGCCCGCGCCCATGTCTGCGGCGCCTCGATGGGCGGCATGATCGCCCAGCACCTGGCGGCGCGGCATCCGGCGCGCGTCAAGAGCCTGACCCTGATGATGACCAGCAGCGGCTCGCGCCGCCTGCCCGGGCCCACCCTGAGGGTGCGCTCGGGCCTGCTGGCGCGGCCGCCGCGCGACCATGAGGGCCTGGTGGCCCACAGCGCCGATTTCGTGCGCCTGATCGGCAGCCCGGCCTATCCGGCGCCGGCCGGCTGGATCGAGGCGCGGGTCGACCGCGCGATCCGCCGCAGCCACCGCCCGCGCGGCCTGCTGCGCCAGCTCGCCGCCGTGGCCGCCGACGCGGACCGTTCGCCGCTGCTGGCACAGATCCAGGCCCCGACCCAGATCATCCACGGCGACGCCGACCCGCTGGTGCCCCTGCCCGGCGGGCAGGACCTGGCGCGCAAGATCGCCGGCGCCCGCCTCGACGTGGTGCCAGGCATGGGCCACGACCTGCCGGAGCCGCTGTGGGCCCGTTTCCGCCAGGGCATCGCGGCGGCGGCGGGGTGGGCCTAGGAATGCCATGCCTGCGTGGCATGCTTCCTGCACCTCCCTCCTCACCATGCCCGAGCCCGCCGTGACCGCCGCCGACCCCTCGATCCGCAGCCATACCCCGTTTGAAGACGCCCAGGCCATCTTCACCGGCGTGCTCTTCGTCTCGCTGGCGCTGGTCCTGTTCGCCCAGGTGGGGCTGCTGACCGGCGGCACCGCCGGCGCGGCCTTCGTGCTGCACTACGCCACCGGCATCGGCCTGGGCAAGCTGTTCTTCCTGATCAACCTGCCCTTCTACTGGTTCGCCTGGACGCGCATGGGCCGCGAGTTCACGCTCAAGACCTTCATCGCGATCGCGCTGCTGTCGGCGCTGACCGAGTTCTCGCCGCGGCTGTTCGCGATCGAGCGCCTGCATCCGGGCTATGCGGCGGTGCTGGGCGGGCTGCTCCTGGGCTCGGGCTGCCTGTTCCTGGCGCGCCATCGTGCCAGCCTGGGCGGCGCCACCATCGTCTCGTTCTACCTGCAGCGCGCCAGGGGCTGGCGCGCCGGCAAGGTGCAGATGGGCATCGACTGCGCCATCGTGCTGCTGGCCCTGTTCGTGGTGGACCCGCAGCGGGTGGCCTATTCGGTGCTGGCCGCGGTGGTGATGAACCTGTTCATCGCGGTGAACCACCGCCCGGGGCGCTACGCGGTGCTGTGAGTCAGCGGCTCAGGCCCCGCGCCGCGATCGGCCAGACCGCCTCGACGCGCTCGCCGCGGCAGGCCAGCAGTTCGTCGTGCAGGTTCAGGGTCGGGTCGCAATGGCCGGGCAGCAGCCGCAGCTGGCTGCCCAGCGCCGGCAGCAACGCGCCGGACCGGGCCGCGCGCACGATGCCATGCTCGTCGTTGGCCGCCGCATAGGCCAGATCGGGCTCGGCCCAGACCTGGGGCAGGCCCGAGTCGACCGCCAGGGACTTGAGCCCGGCATCGACGATGCAGCGCGCGCCGTCGCCCACGCTCATCACCGTGCTGGCCAGGAACAGCGCATGCTCGAAGCGCAAGGAGCCGGCGTACTCGTTGCGGCCGTAGTCGCCATCCATGAAGGCGTAGGAGCCCGGCTGCAGCTCGGTGAACACGCCGCCGGCCAGGTCGAACTCGACGCTGCCGCTGCCGCCGCCGGTGACCACCGGGCAGGGCAGGCCGGCCGCCAGCAAGGCGTCGCGCACCGCGGCGGCGCGCTCGGCGGCCCGGGCCGCGGCCGCGCCGCGCTCGGCATGGCCGCGCAGGTGCTGGATGCCGCCGTGGTAGGCCTGCAGGCCGCGGAACTCCAGCTGCGCGCAATGCGCCGCGATGACGTCCACCAGCGGCCGCACGGCCAAGGCATCGGCCACCACGCCGCAGCGCCCCTGGCCGACATCGATCTCGACGAACAGGCCCAGCCGGCTGCCGGCCTCGGCGGCGGCGCGGGCCAGCAGCGCCACCTGGTCCACATGGTCGACGCAGACGCTGAAGCGCCCGTGGCAGGCCATCCGCGCCAGCAAGGCCGCCTTGGCCGGCTGCAGCGCGATCTCGTTGCTGATGTGGATGTCGGTGATGCCGGCCCGCAGAAAGGGCAGGGCCTCGCCGACCTTCTGGCAGCAGATACCCGCCGCGCCGCGCAGGATCTGCGCCTTCGCGACCTCCGGGCATTTGTGCGCCTTGGCGTGCGGCCGCAGCGCCACACCGGCGGCATCGGCCGCAGCCTGCATGCGGTCCAGATTGCGCTCGAAGGCATCGAGGTCCAGCAGCAGGGCCGGCGTGTCGACGGCCGACAGCGGGTCGCCGGGTCGCGCCGCCGGCGGCGGCGCGGGCATCTGGGGGCTGTGGGCGTTGGCGCTCATGGTGTGGCCATGGTAGTGCCTGGGCCGCCTCAGGGGCGCCCGCCCGGGGCCGACAGGGGCGGCAGGCGGCGCGGCACCGGCGTGGACTTGACCAGCGCGCTATTGGTCTCGGCGCAGTCGGCGAAGGGCTCCAGCACCTGGTCCAGGTGGCGGATCGAGCGCAGCGCGAAGCGGGCGACGAAGCAGTCCTCGCCGGTGACCTTGTCGCATTCGATGCACTCGGGCGTCTTCTGCAGCAGGGCCTCCACGTCGCGCAGCCGGCCCGGCACCGGCCGCAGCCGCACCAGGGCCAGCAGCGGGTAGCCCAGGCGCTCCAGGTCCAGCGCGGCGGCGTAGCGCTGGATCGCGCCCTCGCTTTCGAGCCGGCGCACCCGCTCGGTGACGCTGGGTGCCGACAGGCCGACCTGGCGCGCCAGCTCGCTCAGCGGCATGCGCCCGTCGCCGGCCAGCAGGGTGAGGAGGCGCGCATCGAGCGCATCGGTTGAAATGGAATCCAAGGCTGGCATCGAAAATCTCTGTGGATTTGAAGGCGGATCCGGCAAATCTGCCGAGATAAGCCTAGGTGAAATTCGGGCCACCGCCAAGACAATGGGGCATGCAAATCACTCCCCAGCAACGCGGCAGCCTGCAGATGGCGGCGGCCATGGCGATCTCCGGCACGGTGGGGGCCTTCGTGCTCGAGTCGGGTCAGGCGCCGTTCAATGTGGTGTTCTTCCGCTGCCTGTTCGGCGCCCTCAGCCTGGCGCTGTACTGCGCGGCCACCGGCCTGCTGCAGCGCCGCCATTTCACGCCCCGCATGCTGGCGCTGTCGGCCCTGTGCGGGGTGTTCATCGTCTTCAACTGGGTGCTGCTGTTCGGCGCCTTCCGCCACGCCTCGATCTCGATCGCCACCGCGGTCTACAACACCCAGCCCTTCATGCTGATCGGCCTGGGGGTGCTGCTGCTGGGCGAGCGGGTCACGGCCGCGCGCCTGGCCTGGATCGCCACGGCCTTCGTCGGCCTGCTGCTGCTGGTCGGGGTGGATCCGCGCGCGCTGGGCGAGCTGCGCGGCGATGCCCTGCTGGGCTTCGCGATGGCCCTGGGCGCGGCCCTGCTGTATGCCTTTGCCGCGCTGGTGATCAAGCGCCTGGCCGGCGTGCCGCCGCAACTGACGGCCCTGCTGCAGGTGAGCCTGGGCGTGCTGCTGCTGCTGCCGCTGGTCGACTTCGCGGCGCTGCCCACGACGCCGGCGCCCTGGGCCTGGCTGGTCGGCATGGGCCTGCTGCACACCGGGCTGATGTACATCCTGCTCTACTCGGCCATCCAGAGCCTGCCCACGCCGCGGGTGGCGGTGCTGTCCTTCATCTACCCGGCCATCGCGCTGGGGGTCGACCACCTGTTCTACGGCCAGCAGCTGGGCCTGGCGCAATGGCTGGGCATCGCGCTGATCGCGCTGGGCAATCTGGGCGTCGGCCTGGGCCTGAGCTGGCGCGGCCGGCCGGCGCCGGCCGCGCAGGAGCGCTGACGCCCGCTCCCCGCGCTCACTCGCCCTTGGGGAAGTCGGTCGAGGCCGAGAGCCCGCGCCAGGCGGCCGTTTCCTCTTCGACCCGGGCATGCTTGGCGCCGATCACCTGCAGGGCATCGCTGCCCAGCGGCAGGCGCAGCGGCGGGCGCGAGGCCTCGACCAGCAGCACCATGGCCTGGGCCAGGCGCTGCGGGTCGCCCGGCTGGTTCAGGCTGATGCGCTTGGCCGCCTCGCGCACCTGGCCGGCGCTGGCGGCATAGTCGTCCAGGATCTTCGGCGAGACGGTCAGCGACTGGCTTTCCAGGAAGTCGGTGCGGAAATAGCCCGGCTCCACCACCGTGGCATGGATGCCCAGCGGCGCCAGTTCGGCATGCAGGGCCTCGGTCAGGCCCTCGACCGCGAACTTGGTCGAGCAGTAGACGCCGAAGCCGGCCGAGGACTGGTAGCCGCCCAGCGAGGAGATGTTGATCACATGGCCGCTGCGGCGCGCCCGCATCGCGGGCAGCACGGCGCGGGTGACGTTCAGCAGGCCGAACACATTGGTCTCGTAGAGCTTGCGCACCTCGGCGCCGCTGGCTTCCTCCACCGCGCCGAGCAGGCCGAAGCCGGCGTTGTTGACCAGCACGTCGATGCGGCCGAAGCGCGCCAGCGCGGTCTCGACGGCCCGGGCCGCCTGGGCCTCGTCGGTGACGTCCAGCGGCACGGCCAGCAGGGCCGGATGACTGCTGCCGAAGCGCTGCTGCAGGGAGGCCGTGTCGCGGGCCGTGGCAATCACGGCGTCGCCGTTGGCCAGGGCGGCTTCGGCGATGCGCGCGCCGATGCCGCGCGAGGCGCCGGTGATCATCCAGACACGCTTGAAATCTTGGGGGCTGCTCATGATGTTCGATCCTTGTTGCGGGGGTTGGTGAAGCTCACGCTGGGTGCGTGAAGCCAATGTAGGTTTTGGATTGCGCGCCAACTAGCCCACAATCCCGTCATTGATCAGCAAGCAATTCGTGACAATCCCGCCATGGCCTTCAACGAACTGCGCGCCATCGCCACCTTCATCAAGGCCGCCGAGCTGGGCAGCCTGCGCCAGGCCGCGGCCGCCCAGGCCATCACGCCGCAGGCCGCCAGCCAGGCGCTGAACCAGCTGGAGGCGCATCTGGGCGTGCGCCTGATCCACCGCACCACCCGCAAGCTCAGCCTCACCGAGGAGGGCCAGCGCTTCCTGGAAACCGCGCAGCCGGGGCTGGACAGCCTGCAGCGCGCGCTGCACGGCGCGCGCCGCGACCGCGAGGAGCTGGCCGGGCCGCTGCGCATCGTGGCGCCGCGCTTCATCGCCCAACCCCTGCTATGGCCGCTGCTGGACGAGTTCTGCCGCCGGCATCCCGAGGTGGAGCCCGATGTGCGGCTGGACGACCGCCTGGGCAACTGGGTGGAAGACCGGGTGGACGTGGGCTTGCGGGCCGGGGCGCCGCCGGAGGAGGGCCTGATCGCGCGGCGCCTGCTGGCGCTGCAGCTGATCGTCTGCGCCGCGCCGGCCTATCTGGCGCGCCATGGCGCGCCCGCCAGCATCGCCGACCTGAGCTCGGGCCGGCACCGCTGCAGCGGCTTTCGCCGCCCCGGCAGCGGCAAGCTGATGCCCTGGGAGTTCGCCGTCGACGGCGAGATCGTCGCGCGCGACCTGCCGGCCGCGCTCAGCACCAACGACATCGAGATGGAAACCCAGGCCGTGCTGGCCGGCCATTGCATCGGCCAGCTGGTGGGCATCGCGGCGGCCCCGCTGATCCGGGCCGGCCACCTGGTGCCGCTGCTCACCGCGCATGTGGCCGAACACCTCGGCCTCTATCTCTACTACGGCAGCCGCGTTGCCCAGCCCGCGCGGGTGCGGGCCTTCATCGAGCTGGCGGTGCAGCGGGTGGCGGGCAACAGCGCCTTCTTCCTGCGGCCGGACGAGCTGCGGGCGTTTCAGACCACCGGACGCTGAGGCTCGCCGCCGGCGCCCTCGCCCTCGGGCTCGGGCAGCACCGGCTGCTGCAGCGGCCCCTGGTCGGGGTCGACGGGCAGCAGGCCCGGCTCCGGGTCCTCGGGCGTCTTGGTATCGCCGGGTCGCGGCGGGTTGCGCGGGCTGATGCTGGCGGAGTCGCTCATGGGAGACGATGCTTGTGCCGGGAGGCCGGCGCCAGTCGCAAGCCTAGACCCCCGGGCGTCCGCCGTACAGGGGGCCGTGCTTTTTGACCGCGCCCGCCGCTTGTTCAGGGGCGCGCGGGCGTCTCGCCGCTCAGGGCCCAGGTCTCCTTTGAGTCTGGAACGCCTATTCAGCCACCCTCGGCCTCGTGGCAGGCCACGCAGAGCTTGTTGCCCTCGGGGTCGCGGAAATAGGCGCCGTAGTAGTTCGGGTGGTATTGCGGCCGCGGGCCCGGCGGGCCCTCGCAGCGGCCGCCCCGGCGCAGCGCCTCGGCATGCACCGCGTCCACCATGGCCCGGCTGGCGGCCAGGAAGGCCACCATCTGGCCGTTGCCGGCCCGGTGGGGCCGGCCGTCGTAGGGCTCGCCGATCAGGAACAGCGGGCGGGCCGCGCCCGGCGTCTGCCAGCCGGCCCAGCGGCGGCCCTCGCGCTCGCAAAAGCGCGGCGCCAGGCCGAGGCTCGCCAGCACCGGCGTGTAGAAGGCGAGGGCACGCTCGAAGTCGGCCGCGCCGAGATAGACATGGGAATACATGGTGGATGCGCGCGCGGCGCTCGGCTCCTCAGCCTTCCTTGATCTCGGGCTCGACCAGCTGGGCCAGCAGGGTCAGCGACTCCTGCCAGCCCAGATAGCAGGCCTCGGCCGGGATCACGGCCGGAACGCCTTCCTGCACGATATGGATCTCGGTGCCGCAGAACGCCTCGCGCAGCGTCACCGTGGTGCGCATCTCGCCGGGCAGGCCCAGCTCGGGCTCGAAGGTGGCGGTGTAGCTGATGCGCTCGTGCGGCACCAGTTCCAGATAGCTGCCGCCGAAGCCGTGGCGCTGCTGGGTCGTGAAGTTGGTGAAGGACATGCGGTAGCGGCCGCCCACCTTGGGATCCATCTCGTGGACCTGGCCGGTGAAGCCATGCGGCGGCAGCCATTTGGCCCAGGCGCCGGCATCGAGAAAGGCACGGTAGACGCGCTCCGGCGGGGCGCGCAGGACGCGGTGGAGGCGCAGGGTGGTCGGTGTGGCGTTGGCGGTGCTCATGGTCGTTCGGTCCTTGGTGGTGGGGTGCAGAGCTTGGCGCTCCGTCAACACGACGAATGGCGGGAGCCCGCATCGACGGCCGGCCGGCCCACCCCTTCGAATGCGCCGATTGGAGCGATCCGGCCCGGGCGCGTCAATCGCGAGTTTGGCGGGGCCCCGGCATGTGTTCCACTTCCTACCGTGAAGTCCGATACCGAATTCCAGCATTCCCCCGCCGCCGCCGCAGCGCCGCCTCCCTCCTACGCCCTGCCCAACCCGCGCCATGCCGCCCGCATCCCGGCCGAGGTGGGCCCGGAGCAGTGGCAGCGCATCCGCCAGTCGGCCTACCAGCTGCCCCATGTGCTGAGCCCGGCCGATCTGGACGAGGGCGGCGGCGGCCATGAGCCGCATCACAAGCAGCCCGACCTCGACCGCCTGGGCCTGATCATGATCCAGAAGGCGGTCTCGGGCGCGCGGCCCAGCCGCTGGATCGAGCCGCGGCTGATCGCCAGCGCGCTGCAGCACCTGGACGCCGTGGGCGGCACGCCCACGGTGCGCGCGCTGATGCAGCAGCGCGCCGCCCATCTGGAAAGCCTGGGCGTGCTGCGCGAGGGCCTGGGCTGGAGCCGGCTGTGCAACCGCATCCTCAAGCCGGCCCAGTCAGACTGGCAGCTGCAGGTGTTCTATCGCGTGCCGCTGGCCGAGCCGGCCCAGGTGGCGGCGCTGTGGGACTATTACCGCGACGGCGACGCCGCCGCGCTGCGCGCCGCCCTGGGCCAGCAGCCGGCCTACGAGCATGCCGAGCCGCTGCTGGCGCATGTCAACCAGTTGCTGGAGCGCAGCGAGTCCCTGGGCGCGACGGCCGAGCAGCTGGCCTCCCTGCTGCCGCGCCTGCAGGCCGAATGCGCGACGCCGCAGCCGATCGACCGGCTCAAGGCCGCCTGCACCCGCGCGCAGGACCGCTGGGAGCGCCATGTCGAGGAGCAGGGCGCGCTGGCGCGCCTGAATAGCACCCTGGCCTTCCGCGGCTACCCGGACAGCTTCGAGATCGCGCGGCGCCTGCAGCGCCAGGTGACGCTCTATGTCGGCGCGCCCAACAGCGGCAAGACCTATGCGGCCTTCGAGCGCCTGGCCCGGGCCCAGGACGGTGCCTATCTCGCGCCGCTGCGCCTCTTGGCGCTGGAGGGACGCGACCGCCTAGTGGGCCGCGGCGTGCCCTGCTCGCTGCTGACCGGCGAGGAGAGCGTGCCGGCCGACGGCGCGCGCGTGGTGTCCAGCACCATCGAGATGGTGAACACCAACAAGCCGATCGACGTGGCGGTGATCGACGAGGCGCAGATGCTGTTCGACACCTACCGCGGCTGGGCCTGGACCCAGGCCATCGTCGCGGTGCCGGCCAAGGAGCTGATCATCATCTGCAGCGCCTATGCGGTGCCGGCGATCGAGAACCTCCTGGGCCTGGCCGGCGAGCGCTGCACGGTGAAGAGCTTCGAGCGCAAGCAGGAGGTGCAGCTGATGAGCGCCCCGGTGCCGATCGCCGCGCTGAAGAAGGGCGACGCGGTGGTGGCCTTCAGCCGCCGCGAGGTGCTGATACTGCGCGACCAGATCGCCGCGGCCGGCCATCCGGTCTCGGTGATCTACGGCGCGCTGCCGCCCGAGGTGCGGCGCCGCGAGGCCGAGCGCTTCGCCGAGGGGGCCTCGCATATCCTGGTGGCCACCGACGCGATCGGCATGGGGCTGAACCTGCCGATCCGCCGCGTGCTGTTCAGCACCATGACCAAGTTCGACGGCGTGGGCGACCGCGCGCTGAGCGTCTCCGAGACGCACCAGATCGCCGGCCGCGCCGGTCGCTACGGCATGTTCGACGAGGGCTTCGTCGGCGTGCTGCGCGAGGCCGAGCCCGCGGCGGCGCGCACGCTGAAGGAGCTGCTGCCCAAGACCCCGCGCGCGCCGCGCGACTTCAAGGCCGCGGTGGCGCCCAACTGGTGGCATGTGCAGACCATCGCCTCGCAGCTGGGCCTGAGCAAGCTGCGCGCGGTGCTGGACGTGTTCGTGGACCAGCTTCGCCTGGACGACGCCCACTTCGCGGTGGCCGAGCTGGAGCAGATGCTGGAGCTGGCCGAGCTGCTGGACGAGGCCGCCGCCGGCCTGCCGCTGAAGACCCGCTTCATCTACGCCCAGGCGCCGGTGGACAGCCGCACGCCGGCCCAGGTGCAGGAGTTCCTGGACTGGACCGCCCGCCATGCCCGCAGCGGCCAGGCCGGCCAGCCCTGGTTCCTGAGCGATGTGGACGAGCACAGCCGGCTCGACCGCATGGAGCAGGCGCTGCGCTCCTGCACCTTGTGGCTATGGCTGGACCTGCGCTTCCCCGGCATCTACGGCAGCGTGGACGCGGTGGTGGACCTGCGCGGCCGGCTCAACGACGGCATCGAGCGCCATCTGAAGGGCAAGAAGCCGCTGTGGCAGATGCGGGGCGGCAGAGGCGGGGGTGGGCAGCAGCGGCGGGCGTGATCCTGAGGCGCGGATGCACGAGCAACACCCAGTACGGTTTCCAGCGGCGGCTTGACCGGCGATGGCTGGGACGCTTGAACGGTCCTGTGCTGAAATGCGCGGCAAGTTTCGTTAATCTTACTGTGTCATAAAGTAGATAATGCGATCCTCTCAACTTCATGCCGGAGGATCGATGAACGCAGCCGAGCGCTT
>NZ_JBWKPM010000050.1:0-11947 GCF_059418245.1 Roseateles sp. GW821-FHT09B06
ATGCCGGCCAGCGCGACGCCGGCGGGGCGCGCGTCCGGCCCGCGGCGCCAACCCAGCCGCTCCAGCCAGGCCGGCTGGCGGCCGCGCCACAGCAGGTACAGGCCCAGAGCAAAGGCCGCCATGTGCAGCATCACCCACAACGGCCGCAGCAGCGCGCTGGCCTGGCCCAGTTGGGCGGCCCAGCCGGCGCTGGCCGCGGCCAGGGTGCCGCCGACCGCATAGCTCGCCCCCCGCGCCAGCTGGAAGCCCCAGGCGGCGCGCCGTTCGCCGCCGGCCAGGCCGGCACAGGCCGCACCGCACATCGCCACGCAATGCGGGGAGCCGGCCAGGCCCATCAGGGCTGCGGAGGCGAGCAGTGCAGCGTCCATGCCGCGACGCCGTCAGATGATCTTGGAGAACTGCGCGCGCGTGCGGTCGGCCTGCAGATAGCGGTCGAACACCATCGCCACCGCGCGCACGAAGTACCAGCCCAGCGCGGTCACCTCGATGGCGCCCGGCGACAGGATCACCATGCCGGCCTCCTGCAGCGGCGCCAGGCGCTCCAGCTCGGTGCGGAAATACTCGGGCACCTTGATCAGGTGGGACAGTTCGATCGATTCGAACTCCACCCGCCCCTGGCACATCAGGGCCATGATCACCGCGCGCCGCACCAGGTCGTCGCGGTTCAGCGCCAGACCGCGCACCACCGGCAGGCGCCCCTGGCGCAGCGTCTCGTAGTACTCGTCCAGGGTCTTGGCGTTCTGGCTGTAGGTGGCGCCGACCCGGCCGATGGCCGAGACGCCCAGACCGATCAGGTCGCAGTCGGCCTGGGTGCTGTAGCCCTGGAAGTTGCGGTGCAGCCGGCCCTGGCGCTTGGCCACGGCCAGCGAGTCGGTGGGCAGCGCGAAATGGTCCATGCCGATATAGCTGTAGCCCTGGGCGATGAAGCCGGCGATCGCGCCCGACAGCATCGCCAGCTTGTCGCCGGCCTGGGGCAGCTGGGCACTGTCGATGCGCCGTTGCGGCTTGAAGCGCTCCGGCAGATGCGCATAACCGTAGAGCGCGATGCGGTCGGGTCTGAGCGCCGCCACCTGGGCGACCGTGCGCTCGAAGGAGGCCGGCGTCTGCAGCGGCAGGCCGTAGATCAGGTCGACATTGGTGGACTCGAAGCCCAATGTGCGCGCTGCGCCCATCAGGGCCGCCACCTCGGCGTGGCTCTGCTGGCGGTGCACGGCCTGCTGCACGGCCGGGTCGAAATCCTGCACGCCGAAGCTCAGCCGGTTGAAGCCCAGGGTCCGCAGATGCGCCAGGCGTTCGGTGCTGACGGTGCGCGGATCCACCTCGATCGAGATTTCCGCACCCGCCTCCAGCCGGAAGCGCTCGCGCAGGTCCTGCATCAGGCGGCTCAGTTCGGCATCGCTCAGAAAGGTCGGCGAACCGCCGCCCAGGTGCAGCTGCGACACCGCCGGCGCACGCCCCAGTTGCGCCAGGGTCAGGTCCATCTCGCTGACCAGGGCCTGCAGATACTCGGTGGCGCGCTCGTGATGGCGGGTGATGACCTTGTTGCAGGCGCAGTAGTAGCAGACCGATTCGCAGAAGGGCACATGCACATACAGCGACAGCGGCGCCCCCCCGCCCACCAGGGCCCCGCTGGCGCGCTGGGCCAGGGCCTGTTCATAATGCTGGACCGTGAAGGCCTCGACGAAGCGATCGGCGGTCGGATAGGAGGTGTAGCGCGGCCCCGCAATATCGTATCGGCGCAGCAGCTCCGGGTTGATGACCGGGCCGGCGGTGGAAATTGTTGTGCAGGAAGGCATGGGCCCACTTTGCCAAGCCGGCAGCAAAGGGTCCTTGATGTGCATCAAGCCCGATGCGAGAAACCGCGACAACAATCGCTGCAAGTTTAAGGAGCATCATGTCCACATCGATAGAAGCCTCGCAGGATCCCGCCAGCGCCAACGGCGCCGAATGCTCCGGCCGGGTGGCGGCCAGGAACGCCAACGCGATCCCCCCGATCAAGATCGAGCCCTTCAAGGTGGCCTGCTCCAGCTGCAATCTGCGCGAGCTGTGCCTGCCGGTGGGCATGTCGAAGCAGGATCTGGAGCAGCTCGACAGCCTGGTGGCCACGCGCCGCAACGTGGCCCGCGGCGACACCCTGTTCCGCACCGGCGACACTTTCCAGTCGCTGTACGCTGTGCGCACCGGCTTCTTCAAGACCTGCGTGTCGGCAGAGGACGGGCGCGACCAGGTGACCGGCTTCCAGATGGCCGGCGAGCTGCTGGGGCTGGACGGCATCAGCAACGACCGCCATTCCTGCGACGCGGTCGCGCTGGAGGACTCCCAGGTCTGCGTGATCCCCTATGGCCAGCTGGAAGAGCTGTCGCGCGAGTTCACCGACCTGCAGCACCAGTTCCACAAGATCATGAGCCGCGAGATCGTGCGCGATCATGGCGTGATGCTGCTGCTGGGCAGCATGCGCGCCGAGGAGCGCCTGGCGGCCTTCCTGCTGAACCTGACCCAGCGCCTGCAGGCGCGCGGCTTCTCGGCCTCCAGCCTGGTGCTGCGCATGACGCGCGAGGAGATCGGCAGCTATCTGGGCCTGAAGCTCGAAACGGTGTCGCGCACCTTCTCCAAGTTCCAGGAGGAAGGCCTGCTGGACGTGAAGCAGCGCCAGATCCGCATCCTCGACCAGGCCGGGCTGCAGCGCCTGATCAACAGCACGAACTGCTGATCATTCGCCTGCCAGCAGCAGGCTCAGGCCCGAAGTCAGGGCCGTGACCGCCCAGAAGCACAGGAAGGCCAGGCTGTAGACCGCGGTCGCGGACAGGCCCGCCGGTCCGGCCAGCACGGCCGGGTCCAGCAGGCTGAACAGCAGCCCCTCCAGCACGCCCGCCATCAGGAACGAGGGCCACAGCGCCGCCATCAGCCGGCGCGATTGCCGCGATGGCCGCGATTGCCCGACCGGGCCGGCCGCGCCGTCCATGCTAGCGAGGCCGAGCAGCGCCGGTGGCCGCATGGTTGCGCGCCTTGACCGCCGGCTCCAGGGCCTGGCTCTGGCGCATGTCGGCCGAGGGCCCGACCCGGGTCTCGATCACCGGATCGGGATGGGTGATGGCCAGCACCAGGGTGGCGATGGAGGCCAGCACGACGGCGCCGGGGCCGCCGACCACCAACCACATCATGCGTTCGCGCCACCAGGGGCGCGGCGCAGCCGGGTCGGCGGGGCTCGCGGAGGGCTTGCTCGACATGATCTCTCTCCTTTGACTCGCGTGCTTCAGCGCGGCACCACGAAGGTGGACTTCTCGCGCACCGAGCGGGCGTCATCGCCCGCGCTCGCCTCCGCGCCGGACGCCGCCGCGCGCAGGATCTCGAAATGGATGGGATGGGCACCGGCGCCGGCGCGGGCCGCGCTGTCGGGCGGCAGGCGCAGCGCCAGCGCGACCCAGCGCCCCTCGGCCGGCATCAGTTCCAGTTCCAGGGGCTTGGCCAGCGCCAGCCCGGGCAGGCCCTCGACGCCGACCCGGTAGCGCTGCACGCGCTCGGTGGCATTCATGATCTGCAGGCGGTAGATGTTCTCGATCCGGCCCTCGTCGACCAGGCGCGCCAGCGCGGCGCGGTCGCGCAGCACATCGACCCGGAACGGCGCGCGTAGCGCCAGGCCGGCCAGCATCGCACCGCTGAGCAGCAGCAACACGGCACCGTAGATCAGCACCCGCGGGCGCAGCACACGGCGCCAGCGCTGGGCGCGGCTCAGGTGCTGGGCCAGGCCGTTTTCGGTGTCGTAACGGATCAGGCCGCGCGGATAGCTCATCTTGTCCATCACGTCATTGCAGACGTCGATGCAGGCCGCGCAGCCGATGCACTCGTACTGCAGGCCCTTGCGGATGTCGATGCCGGTGGGGCAGACCTGCACGCACAGCGTGCAGTCGATGCAGGAGCCCAGGCCCAGGGCCTTTAGATCGGCCTTCTTGGAGCGCGAACCGCGCGGCTCGCCGCGCTCGGCGTCATAGCTGATGATCAGCGTGTCACGGTCGAACATCGCGCTCTGGAAACGCGCGTAGGGGCACATGTATTTGCACACCTGCTCGCGCATATAGCCGGCATTGCCATAGGTGGCGAAGCCGTAGAACAGCACCCAGAACCATTCCCAGGGGCCTAGGCCGAAGGACAGCAGCTCGCGGCCCAGTTCCTTGATCGGCGTGAAGTAGCCGACGAAGCTGAAGCCGGTCCACAGGCCGATGGCAATCCAGACCAGCTGCTTGCCGCCCTTGCGCCAGAGCTTGTTCAGCCCCCAGGGCGCCGCGTCGAGCTTGATGCGCGCATGGCGGTCGCCCTCGAACTTCTGCTCCACCCACATGAAGATCTCGGTGTAGACCGTCTGCGGGCAGGCGTAGCCGCACCACAGCCGCCCCGCCACCGCGGTGAAGAAGAACAGTGCATAGGCCGAGACCAGCAGCAGGGCCGTCAGGTAGATGAAGTCCTGCGGATACAGCACCAGGCCGAAGATGTAGAAGCGCCGCGCGCCCAGGTCGAACAGCACCGCCTGGCGGGCGTTCCACTCCAGCCAGGGCAGACCGTAGAACACCAGCTGCGTGATCCAGACCAGAGCCCAGCGCCAGGCGGCGAACCAGCCATGCACCGCGCGGGCATGGATCTTTCCTTCCGACTGGTACAGCGACACCAGCTCGCCGCTGCCCGCATCGACGGGCTGCAGCGGGATGACCTTGGCGCGGGGACGGCCCGGACTGCTCATCGGATGGCCTTACTGCTTGGCGGCATGCGACAGGCCCCAGACATAGGCCGCCAGCACCCGGATCTGCTCGGGGCTCAGGCGCGCCTCATGGGCCGGCATCTGATTGTTCTTGCCGCCGTTGATCATCGCCACCACGGCGTCCTCGCCCCAGCCGTGCAGCCACACCTTGTCGCTCAGGTTCGGCGCTCCCAGGGCCGGGTTGCCCTTGCCACCGGGGCCATGGCAGGCCGCGCAGGCGCCGAACTTGTCCTTGCCCAGTTGCGCCGCCACCGAGTTGTGCGGGCTGCCGGACAGGCTCAGCACATAGTGGGCCAGATTGCGCACATCGTCGGCATTGCCCACCGCGGCCGCCATCGGGGGCATCACGCCGGTGCGGCCCTTGGCGATGGTCTCCATGATGGTCTCGTGCGCGCCGCCGTAGAGCCAGTCGCCGTCGCTCAGGTTGGGAAAGCCCTTGCTGCCCTTGGCGTCCGAGCCATGGCAGCTGGCGCAGTTGTTGGCAAAGATGCGCTCGCCCATGGCCATGGCGTTGGCGTCGCCGGCCAGCTTGTCGACCGGCATCGCCCGGTACTTGGCATAGACCTCGGCCAGCGCCGCGCGGGCCTTGGCCTGCTCGGTCTCGTACTGGCCCGTGCTGCTCCACCCCAGCGTGCCGGCCGCGCTGCCCAGGCCCGGGTAGAGCGCCAGGTAGATGCCGGAGAACAGCACGGTCAACACGAACAGACCCATCCACCAGCGCGGCAGCGGGTTGTTCAGCTCGCGCAGATCCTCGTCCCAGATATGGCCGGTGGTGTTGTCGCCGGCCATCACACGGCGACGCGCCGCGATGATCAGCAGCAGCAGGCAGAACAGCAGGCCGCCGATCGTGGTCGCGGCGACAAACCAGGACCAACCGTTGGAGAAAAAGTCGCTACTCATTGCTTGTCACTCCAGCCTCGTCCTGCAAGGGCAGGGCCGCCAGTTCGTCGAAGGCATGCGCGTCGCGCTTGCTGCTGTACACCCAGGCCACGATGGCCGCAAACATCAGCAGCAGCAGCACGGTGACGGCGCTTCTCAGGTCATTGATGTCCATCACTGAGTCCCTCACTTCAGGGCCGTGCCGAGGACCTGGAGATAGGCGATCACCGCCTCCAGCTCGCTCCTGCCCTTGACGGCCTCGGCCGCGCCGGCCACGTCGGCGTCGCTGTAGGGCACGCCCAGCGTACGCAGGGCCTGCAGCTTGGGCGCCATCTCTGCCGGGTTCACGCCGGCGCTGGCGAGCCAGGGGTAGGCCGGCATATTGGACTCGGGCACCAGATCGCGCGGATTGATCAGGTGGATGCGGTGCCATTCGTCGCTGTAGCGGCCGCCGACGCGCTGCAGGTCCGGGCCGGTGCGCTTGCTGCCCCATTGGAAGGGACGGTCGTAGACGAATTCGCCGGCCGTCGAGTAATGGCCGTAGCGCAGGGTCTCGGCGCGGAAGGGGCGGATCATCTGCGAGTGGCAGTTGTAGCAGCCCTCGCGGACATAGATGTCGCGCCCAGCCAGCTGCAGCGGCGTGTAGGGCTTGAGCCCCGGCACGGCCTCGGTCGTGGAACGCTGGAAGAACAGCGGCACGATCTCGACGACGCCGCCGACCAGCACGGTCAGCAGCACCAGCACGATCATCAGGAAGTTGCTGGTCTCGATTTTCTCGTGACCGCTCACGGATTTCGTTGTCATCTTGGGCTCCTCCTCAGGCGTGAGCGACGGCGGCAGGCACGCGCACCGGCTCGTAGCGGCCGATACGCGCCGTCATCAACACGTTCCAGGCCATCACGCACATGCCGCCGAGGTACAGCAGGCCGCCCGCCAGGCGGATCACGTAGAAGGGATAGCTGGCCTTGACGCTCTCGACGAAGCTGTAGACCAGCGTGCCGTCCGGATTGGTGGCGCGCCACATCAGGCCCTGCATCACGCCGGCGATCCACATCGCGGCGATATAGAGCACGATGCCCAGCGTCGCGATCCAGAAGTGCAGCTCGATCGCGCGCTTGCTGAACATCTCGGTGCGGCCATACATGCGCGGGATCAGGTGGTACAGCGAGCCCATCGAGATCAGGCCCACCCAGCCGAGCGCGCCGCTGTGCACATGGCCGACGGTCCAGTCGGTGTAGTGCGACAGCGCGTTGACCGTCTTGATCGACATCATCGGGCCCTCGAAGGTCGACATGCCGTAGAAGCTCAGCGAGACGATCAGGAACTTCAGGATCGGGTCGTCGCGCAGCTTGTGCCAGGCGCCGCTGAGGGTCATGACGCCGTTGATCATGCCGCCCCAGCTGGGCGCCAGCAGCACCAGCGAGAACACCATGCCCACGCTCTGCGCCCAGTCGGGCAGCGCGGTGTAGTGCAGGTGGTGCGGGCCCGCCCACATATAGGTGAAGATCAGCGCCCAGAAGTGCACGATCGACAGGCGGTAGCTGTAGACCGGGCGCTCGGCCTGCTTGGGGATGTAGTAGTACATCATCCCGAGGAAGCCCGCGGTCAGGAAGAAGCCCACCGCGTTATGGCCGTACCACCACTGCACCATCGCATCCTGCACGCCGGCATAGGCCGAGTAGCTCTTGGTCCAGCTGACCGGCAGCGCCGCGCTGTTCACCAGGTGCAGCAGGGCCACCGCGATGATGAAGGCGCCGAAGAACCAGTTGGCCACATAGATGTGCCTGACCTTGCGGATGCCCACGGTGCCGAAGAACACGATCGCGTAGCTGACCCACACCAGGGTGATCAGGATGTCGATCGGCCATTCCAGCTCGGCGTATTCCTTGCCGCTGGTCATGCCCAGCGGCAAGGTGATCGCGGCCGCCACGATCACCAGCTGCCAGCCCCAGAAGGTGGCCCAGGCCAGCTTGGGCGCGAACAGCCGGGTCTGGCCGGTGCGCTGCACCACGTGATAGGCGGTGGCAAACAGCGCGCAGCCGCCGAAGGCGAAGATCACCGCATTGGTGTGCAGCGGGCGCAGGCGCCCGTAGCTCAGCCAGGAAATGCCCAGGTTCAGTTCGGGCCAGGCCAACTGGGCGGCGATGATCACCCCCACCAGCATGCCCACCACGCCCCACAGCACGGCGGCCAGCGCAAAGGCGCGCACGACCCCGTCCTCGTAAACGGGCCCTGTACGCCCGGTTGCCCCACTCGTCATTGCGACGCTCCTTGTGATGATGGCAAAAATTCTCGGCGGCGCTCGGCTGCCGGGGCTTGATCGCCGTCAACCGGCGGCGCTTCCGCTTCGAAAATCCGTTCGCCTTCGCGCTCCAGGTCTTCCAGCTGGCCGCTGTGCAGCGCCCAGCCGAACAGGCCGACGATGGCCAGCACCAGCACCACCGACAGCGGGATCAACAGGTACATGATTTCCATCGCGCTTCTCAGTTCCTTTGCAGGTGCAGGGCGTTCAACACGACGAACAGCGAGCTGAGCGCCATGCCCAGGCCGGCGGCCCAGGGCGGCATCAGCCCGGCCAGCGCCAGCGGGATGCTGGCGGCGTTGTAAAGGGCCGCCCAGGCCAGGTTCTGGCGGATCACGCGGCGCGTGCGCAGCGCCAGCTCGCGCAGGCGCGCCACGTCGCCCAGGCGCCCCGACAGCAGCACGCCATCGGCCTGCGCGCGCGCCAGCAGCGCGCCCTGCCCCATCGCCAGGCTGGCATCGGCGCGCGCCAGCACCGGTGCGTCGTTGATGCCGTCGCCCAGCATCAGCAGCCGGTGGCCGGCCGCCTGCAGCCGCTCGACCTCGGCCAGCTTGTCCTCCGGACTGGCGCCGCCGACGGCCCGCTGCACACCGGCCCGCCGCGCCATGGCCTCGACCCGCGCCGGCGCATCGCCGGACAGCAGCAGCGTCGCCAGGCCCAGCGCATGCAGCCGCGCGATCGCGGCCTGCGCATCGGCGCGCAGGCGCTCGCCGAAACGCAGGCTCAGCAAGACCTGCCCCCCGGTGCCGAAGGCCAGCTGCGCTGCGGCCTCGCCCCCCGCGCCGACCCAGGCCGGCGCGCCCAGGCGCCACAACCGGCCCTGTTCGTCGCGCGCCCGCAGGCCGCGGCCGGGGATCTCCTCGACCTCGTGCCATGCGCCCTGCCCGTCGGGACAGGCCTGCGCCAGCGCACGCGCGAACACATGCTGCGACCGGCGCGCCAGCGCCGCGGCGCGCGGCAGCAGCTCCGCCTCGCCCGCCTGCTCCAGCAGGGCCATGCCCTCCTCGCTGAGCGTGCCGGTCTTGTCCAGCACGACGAGGTCGACCCGCGCCATGCTCTCCAGCAGCTCCAGCCGCGCCAGCAGCACGCCGCGCCGCGCCAGGTGACCGGCCGCCGCCAGCCGGGCCGAGGGCGCGGCCAGCGACAGCGCGCAGGGGCAGGTGACGATCAGCACCGAGACGGCCACCCAGATCGCACGCTCCGGCGCGATGAAGCTCCAGGCCAGCGCGCCGCCGGCCGCCAGCAGCAGCACGGCCCACAGAAAGGGTCCGGCCACCCGCTCGGCCAGGGCCAGCGAGGCCGGACGCGCCACCAGCGCCTCGCGCATCAGGCGCACGATGGCTTCGAACCGCGTGTCGGCGCCGAGCCGCTCGACCCGCAGCAGCACCGGCGCCTGCAGGTTCAGGCTGCCGGCCACCACGGCCGCCCCGCAGGGCTTGGCCACCGGCTCGGACTCGCCGCTCAGCAGGGCCTCGTCGGCCGCCGTGCTGCCCTGCTCGATGCGGCCGTCGGCCGGAAAGGCCGCGCCCACCGGCACGCGCAGCAGATCGCCGACGCGAAGCGCCGCGGGCGCGACCCGGCGGCCCTGCCCGTCGGCCTCGATGCGCTCCACCAGCTCCGGCAGCCGGCCCATCGCGCCCTCCAGCTCGCGCGCGACCCGGTGGCGCGCGCGCAGCTCCAGCCAGCGCCCGGCCAGCAGGAAGCTGACGAACATGGTCAGCGAATCGAAATAGACCTCGCGGCCGAAGGCGCCGCCCGGGTCGAAGGTGGCACCGCTGCTGGCGACGAAGGTCACCGCGATGCCCAGCGCCACCGGCACGTCCATGCCCAGGCGGCGCTGGCGGATCTGCGCCCAGGCGCTGCCGAAGAAGGGGCCGGCCGCGAACAGCAGCAGCGGCAGCGAGAGCACCCAGGAGCCCCAGTTCAGCAGGCGGCGCAGGTCCTCGCTCAGCTCGCCCGGCGCCGCCACATAGGAAGGCCAGGCCAGCATCATCACCTGCATCATCAGGAAACCGGCCACGAACAGGCGCCAGACCGCGCGGCGCTGCTCGCGCTCGCGCAACTGCCGGGCCGGCGCCGCAGCATCCGGCAGCGCGTCGTAGCCGGCGCGCCGCACCGCCTCGATCAGGCGGCTCAGGCGCGTGCGCTGCGGCGCCCAGGTGAGCCGCAGGCGCTCTGCCGCCGCATTGACCTCGGCCGCCAGCACGCCGGGCTCGGCCCGCAGCGCCCGTTCGATGATGCCGGCGCAGGCCGCGCAATGCAGGCCCGAGAGCCTGAGCTGGGACACCGCCTCGGCCCCTTCCGCGCGCCATTGCGTGAAGGGCGCCTGCGCCTCGCGCTGGTCCAGGGCTTCGCGGTCGGCAATGGAGAGGGTGGCTGTGCTCATCGAGGCGCTTGTCGTCACCCGATAATCTAGGCAGGCCGAGCCCCCCAAGACATGATCTATATCAAGACACTCGCATCCCTGACCCTCGCCGCCCTGCTGGCCGGCCCCGCGCTGGCCCAGGACGGGGCGCGGCGCCTGCCCGCCACCCAGCTCAGCGCCGGCATGCACCTGATCCAGGCCGAGCTGGCCGAAACGCCCGAGCAGCGTGCGATCGGCCTGATGCACCGGCCCAGCATGCCCGCCAACGCCGGCATGCTGTTCGTGTTCGAACAGCCCGGCGTGCAATGCTTCTGGATGAAGAACACCCTGCTGCCGCTGTCGATCGCCTTCCTGGCGGACGATGGCAGCATCGTCAACGTCGCCGAGATGCGGCCCCGGTCGGAGGCCCAACATTGCTCGGCCAGGCCGGTGCGTTACGCGCTGGAGATGAACCAGGGCTGGTTCGCCAAGCGCGCGATCAAGGCCGGCGCCCGGCTGCGCGGCGGCCCCTGGAAATAAGCAGAAAGGCCGGCATCAGCCGGCCTTTTTTTCTTCCCCGGGTTTTACTACGCTGTTGACCCAAGAAATCCCGGAGAGTGAGCATTGGCGCGGGCTAGCGGGGAGTTGAGGTGCTTCCTCTAGCGATTCTTGCGCCCCATTTCGCTTGGCAAAATAGGCGTGAGTCAATCACGCCAACATGCGGTCTATGGGACGCCCCCGAACCTCGCTTCCCCCTGGTCAGGCCGATGAGGCGCTCGCCTATGCCCAACGCGCCCTCAACCGCAAGGCCGAGTACTTCTCAGCCGGCCTGAAGGAGACGAAGCGGTCTTTGGGCGCCCTTCGAAGGCGCAGCCTGACGCTTCGCCAAGGTGACTTTGCGGTGGAGGCCAACAGCTGGCTCGAGCAGCACCTGACTGCAGAAGGTCGCCAGGCAATGCTGGCGGCCCTTCGGCAGAGCAAAGCAGGGGCAAGTCGTCAGGAGGCCAGCCGAGTGCTGCGGCTTCCGATGTCGACGCATGCAGCGCTAACCGCGCTCGCCGTTCGCCGCGGGCTGACGGTGGCAGCGCTGCTTTCGGAACTGATGGCAGGGGCAGCGTCGGCAGACGATGAGGCCTAGCAGGGTTTCCCGTTCTTGAGTGGGCCGGTCCAGTTGTCCTACACTCATGGCACGGGCCGTTCCGCCGGCCTGCCCGCCCACAAGGCGAAGCCGTATCGGCAGCGCGAACATCTTCATCGACGAGTCCTGCCTTGACCTTCCAATGGTCGCCGCTGGCTCGGTGTGTGGGCGCATCGGAGTCACCGCGACCGCGGAGTCAAGCCATGGCTGTGTCTTTCCTGCCCCCTCAGCTCGAGCGCTTCCGTCGTGAAGCCAAGAAACTCGCGCGCGAACTTTCCATCATCCGGGACGCTGAGTTCCCGCGCTGAGCGTCAGCCGGTCTGCGGCCGGGCGACTATGCCTTCCGGTCGCTGACCCTTGCCGGGCGCGCCAAGCGTATTGCCAACAGGGGCCCCTCCCAAATAGGCTACACGCTCCAAAAGCCCGGTTTCAGGGCTTGGGCAGGGAGGGCCATGCTTGTTGATTCCCGCGCAATCCTGACCCACCGTTTCCATCCAATCTTGACCCACCCTTGTTAGTGCCTCTGGGGCTCAG
>NZ_JBWKPM010000051.1:0-10000 GCF_059418245.1 Roseateles sp. GW821-FHT09B06
TAGCATTTCGCCCGCTGCAAAAGCAAAACCCCCGCCACATTGCTGAGGCGGGGGTTCTGGGGGTAAATAGCCTGACGATGACCTACTTTCACACGGGAATCCGCACTATCATCGGCGCTGAATCGTTTCACTGTCCTGTTCGGGATGGGAAGGAGTGGGACCGACTCGCTATGGTCATCAGGCTTGACTGGTTGGCCTGCTGTTGAGGATTCAACAGCAAACCCAATTCGTAGAGTTGCATTATAGCTGGGAAGCTATGTTGCGTGAATCAGCTTTGATTTGATTGCGTCTTCAGACTTCTTGAAGAACGGTATAACTTGTAACCTCGTCCTTTGACATGCGGTATGCAGTCAAAGTTATAGGGTCAAGCCTCACGGGCAATTAGTACTGGTTAGCTTAACGCATTACTGCGCTTCCACACCCAGCCTATCAACGTCCTGGTCTCGAACGACCCTTCAGGGGGCTCTAGGCCCCGGCAAGACTCATCTTGAGACGAGTTTCCCGCTTAGATGCTTTCAGCGGTTATCTCTTCCGCACTTAGCTACTCGGCAATGCCACTGGCGTGACAACCGATACACCAGAGGTGCGTCCACTCCGGTCCTCTCGTACTAGGAGCAGGCTCTCTCAATCTTGCAGCGCCCACGGAAGATAGGGACCAAACTGTCTCACGACGTTTTAAACCCAGCTCACGTACCTCTTTAAATGGCGAACAGCCATACCCTTGGGACCGGCTACAGCCCCAGGATGAGATGAGCCGACATCGAGGTGCCAAACACCGCCGTCGATATGAACTCTTGGGCGGTATCAGCCTGTTATCCCCAGAGTACCTTTTATCCGTTGAGCGATGGCCCTTCCATACAGAACCACCGGATCACTTTGTCCTACTTTCGTACCTGCTCGACTTGTCAGTCTCGCAGTCAAGCACGCTTATGCCAATGCACTATCAACACGATTTCCGACCGTATTTAGCGTACCTTCGAACTCCTCCGTTACACTTTGGGAGGAGACCGCCCCAGTCAAACTGCCCACCATACACTGTCCCCATCCCGGATAACGGGACAAGGTTAGAACCTCAAACACACCAGGGTGGTATTTCAACGTTGGCTCCATGAGAACTAGCGTCCTCACTTCAAAGCCTCCCACCTATCCTACACAGATCTGTTCAAAGTCCAATGTAAAGCTACAGTAAAGGTTCATGGGGTCTTTCCGTCTTTCCGCGGGGAGATTGCATCATCACAAACATTTCAACTTCGCTGAGTCTCTGGAGGAGACAGTGTGGCCATCGTTACGCCATTCGTGCAGGTCGGAACTTACCCGACAAGGAATTTCGCTACCTTAGGACCGTTATAGTTACGGCCGCCGTTTACTGGGACTTCAGTCAAGAGCTTGCACCCCATCATTTAATCTTCCAGCACCGGGCAGGCGTCACACCCTATACGTCGACTTTCGTCTTTGCAGAGTGCTGTGTTTTTAATAAACAGTCGCAGCCACCGATTCTCTGCGGCCTCATTGGGCTCCCCAAGTAAATGGTTCACCTACTAAAGGCACACCTTCTTCCGAAGTTACGGTGTCAATTTGCCGAGTTCCTTCTCCAGAGTTCTCTCAAGCGCCTGAGAATACTCATCACGCGCACCAGTGTCGGTTTGCGGTACGGTCGTCTATAGCTGAAGCTTAGTGGCTTTTCCTGGAAGCAGGGTATCACTCACTTCGTCTGCAAGCAGACTCGTTATCACCCCTCATCTAAGCCCGGCGGATTTGCCTACCAGGCACGACTACAGGCTTGAACCGGGACATCCAACACCCGGCTGAGCTAACCTTCTCCGTCCCCACATCGCACTATAGATCGGTACAGGAATATTGACCTGTTTCCCATCAGCTACGCATCTCTGCCTCGCCTTAGGGGCCGACTCACCCTACGCCGATGAACGTTGCGTAGGAAACCTTGCGCTTACGGCGAGGGGGCTTTTCACCCCCTTTAACGCTACTCATGTCAGCATTCGCACTTCTGATACCTCCAGCATCCCTCACGAGACACCTTCACAGGCTTACAGAACGCTCTCCTACCACGTGCAATAAATTGCACATCCGCAGCTTCGGTAACTGGCTTAGCCCCGTTACATCTTCCGCGCAGGACGACTCGATCAGTGAGCTATTACGCTTTCTTTAAATGATGGCTGCTTCTAAGCCAACATCCTGACTGTTTTAGCCTTCCCACTTCGTTTCCCACTTAGCCAATTTTGGGGACCTTAGCTGGCGGTCTGGGTTGTTTCCCTCTTGAGTCCGGACGTTAGCACCCGGTGCTCTGTCTCCCAAGCTGTACTCATCGGTATTCGGAGTTTGCAATGGTTTGGTAAGTCGCCATGACCCCCTAGCCATAACAGTGCTCTACCCCCGATGGTAATACTTGAGGCACTACCTAAATAGTTTTCGGAGAGAACCAGCTATTTCCAAGTTTGTTTAGCCTTTCACCCCTATCCACAGCTCATCCGCTAGTTTTGCAACACTAGTCGGTTCGGACCTCCAGCACCTGTTACGGTACCTTCATCCTGGCCATGGATAGATCACTTGGTTTCGGGTCTACACCCAGCGACTGAATCGCCCTGTTCGGACTCGGTTTCCCTGCGGCTACCCTATTCGGTTAACCTCGCCACTGAATGTAAGTCGCTGACCCATTATACAAAAGGTACGCAGTCACCCTTGCGGGCTCCTACTTTTTGTATGCATGCGGTTTCAGGATCTATTTCACTCCCCTCCCGGGGTTCTTTTCGCCTTTCCCTCACGGTACTTGTTCACTATCGGTCGATTACGAGTATTTAGCCTTGGAGGATGGTCCCCCCATATTCAGACAGGATTTCACGTGTCCCGCCCTACTCTATTCGTGCCTAGTTCCACAATCAACATTTCTCATACGGGGCTATCACCCGCTATGGCCGGACTTTCCATTCCGTTCTGATATGCCAACTGCTAAAACACGAGGGCTACTCCGATTTCGCTCGCCACTACTTTCGGAATCTCGGTTGATGTCTTTTCCTCGAGCTACTGAGATGTTTCAGTTCACCCGGTTCGCCTTGCATGCCTATGTATTCAGCATGCAATACCTCTTGCGAGGTGGGTTTCCCCATTCGGAAATCTCCGGATCAAAGCTAATTTGCCAGCTCCCCGAAGCTTATCGCAGGCTATCACGTCCTTCGTCGCCTGTAATCGCCAAGGCATCCACCACATGCACTTAGTCACTTGACCCTATAACTTTGACAGCGCTGACTGCACTGTCGTCAAGGACTGCCATTCAATCTTTGTTCATTGAATGGTTTGAGTATTACGCGTTATGCCGTTCTTCAATCAATTCTCTGCTGTTGCAGAGTTGAAGTCTGGTGACGCAATCAAATGTCATTGGCGGCACGGTGCCTGCAGCCCCTTTACGAACTGCGGCTTTCCGCCAACAACGCTGATTCGACTCTACGAATTGTTAAAGAACAACAGCCGACTTTTTCAAGTCTAAGACTGGCAAACCAGAAGATCTTTCAGCACCTATCAATATAAGCGCCTGAGATGTTCTGGTTTGCCAACCTGGCATGAGTGAACTGGTGGAGGATGACGGGATCGAACCGACGACCCCCTGCTTGCAAAGCAGGTGCTCTCCCAGCTGAGCTAATCCCCCGTTGAAGCTCTCACTTCAATCTCGTGGTGGGTCTGGCTGGATTCGAACCAGCGACCCCCGCCTTATCAAGACGGTGCTCTAACCGACTGAGCTACAGACCCACGCGTTTGTCGCATGCGCCTGTCTCAGCTATCGTGGCCCGTTTACTAACTGTTTAGGCCAGCTCGGCAGGCTCACGCATTATTCACTCACTGTTGTGTGTTACAGCCGATAAGTGTGAGCGCTTGAGGAAAGAGTATTGGATCTCGCTGGTTAATCACTGCATGCAGCAATCAACTGCTCGACCATTTTCTAGAAAGGAGGTGATCCAGCCGCACCTTCCGATACGGCTACCTTGTTACGACTTCACCCCAGTCACGAACCCTGCCGTGGTAATCGCCCTCCTTGCGGTTAGGCTAACTACTTCTGGCAGAACCCGCTCCCATGGTGTGACGGGCGGTGTGTACAAGACCCGGGAACGTATTCACCGCGGCAAGCTGATCCGCGATTACTAGCGATTCCGACTTCACGCAGTCGAGTTGCAGACTACGATCCGGACTACGACCGGTTTTCTGGGATTAGCTCCCCCTCGCGGGTTGGCAGCCCTCTGTACCGGCCATTGTATGACGTGTGTAGCCCTACCCATAAGGGCCATGATGACCTGACGTCATCCCCACCTTCCTCCGGTTTGTCACCGGCAGTCTCATTAGAGTGCCCTTTCGTAGCAACTAATGACAAGGGTTGCGCTCGTTGCGGGACTTAACCCAACATCTCACGACACGAGCTGACGACGGCCATGCAGCACCTGTGTTCTGGTTCTCTTTCGAGCACTCCCAAATCTCTTCAGGATTCCAGACATGTCAAGGGTAGGTAAGGTTTTTCGCGTTGCATCGAATTAAACCACATCATCCACCGCTTGTGCGGGTCCCCGTCAATTCCTTTGAGTTTCAACCTTGCGGCCGTACTCCCCAGGCGGTCAACTTCACGCGTTAGCTACGTTACTGAGAAGAAACCCTCCCAACAACCAGTTGACATCGTTTAGGGCGTGGACTACCAGGGTATCTAATCCTGTTTGCTCCCCACGCTTTCGTGCATGAGCGTCAGTACAGGTCCAGGGGATTGCCTTCGCCATCGGTGTTCCTCCGCATATCTACGCATTTCACTGCTACACGCGGAATTCCATCCCCCTCTACCGTACTCTAGCCATGCAGTCACAAATGCAGTTCCCAGGTTGAGCCCGGGGATTTCACATCTGTCTTGCATAACCGCCTGCGCACGCTTTACGCCCAGTAATTCCGATTAACGCTTGCACCCTACGTATTACCGCGGCTGCTGGCACGTAGTTAGCCGGTGCTTATTCTTCAGGTACCGTCATTACCCCGAGGTATTAACCCAGAGCGTTTCTTCCCTGACAAAAGCGGTTTACAACCCGAAGGCCTTCTTCCCGCACGCGGCATGGCTGGATCAGACTTGCGTCCATTGTCCAAAATTCCCCACTGCTGCCTCCCGTAGGAGTCTGGGCCGTGTCTCAGTCCCAGTGTGGCTGGTCGTCCTCTCAGACCAGCTACAGATCGTTGGCTTGGTGGGCCTTTACCCCACCAACTACCTAATCTGATATCGGCCGCTCCAATTGCGCGAGGTCTTGCGATCCCCCGCTTTCACCCTCAGGTCGTATGCGGTATTAGCTGCTCTTTCGAGCAGTTATCCCCCACAACTGGGCACGTTCCGATATATTACTCACCCGTTCGCCACTCGTCGCCAGGTTGCCCCGCGTTACCGTTCGACTTGCATGTGTAAGGCATGCCGCCAGCGTTCAATCTGAGCCAGGATCAAACTCTACAGTTCGATCTTGATTTACTCAACGGAATCGAACAAAGACTATTTGCATAGCTTCATTCTCTTTCCGTGAGCGTTTAAAGTCCAAAGGACTTGATATCAGTCACCTGACATCAACTCTTTGCCTCAAACGCCCACGCTTATCGGCTGTGAATTCTTAAAGAACATCGCTCACTTCACTCAGCAGCACTTCGCACCGCCTTGCTTCGTTTCGCGTCGCCAATCAGTGATCAGCACAGAAGTGAGATTATTGACGACTTTCGTCTTAGTGTCAACATCTATTTGCTTCAATCTGCAGGCGGCCGATTTGCATCAGCCTGCCAGCACATACAAACACTGCAATCAATGCTTGTATCTGCTGTGCAGATAGAAACGCCCGGTCTCGTGACCGGGCGCCTCGAATAATAGCCTGACGATGACCTACTTTCACACGGGAATCCGCACTATCATCGGCGCTGAATCGTTTCACTGTCCTGTTCGGGATGGGAAGGAGTGGGACCGACTCGCTATGGTCATCAGGCTTGACTGGTTGGCCTGCTGTTGAGGATTCAACAGCAAACCCAATTCGTAGAGTTGCATTATAGCTGGGAAGCTATGTTGCGTGAATCAGCTTTGATTTGATTGCGTCTTCAGACTTCTTGAAGAACGGTATAACTTGTAACCTCGTCCTTTGACATGCGGTATGCAGTCAAAGTTATAGGGTCAAGCCTCACGGGCAATTAGTACTGGTTAGCTTAACGCATTACTGCGCTTCCACACCCAGCCTATCAACGTCCTGGTCTCGAACGACCCTTCAGGGGGCTCTAGGCCCCGGCAAGACTCATCTTGAGACGAGTTTCCCGCTTAGATGCTTTCAGCGGTTATCTCTTCCGCACTTAGCTACTCGGCAATGCCACTGGCGTGACAACCGATACACCAGAGGTGCGTCCACTCCGGTCCTCTCGTACTAGGAGCAGGCTCTCTCAATCTTGCAGCGCCCACGGAAGATAGGGACCAAACTGTCTCACGACGTTTTAAACCCAGCTCACGTACCTCTTTAAATGGCGAACAGCCATACCCTTGGGACCGGCTACAGCCCCAGGATGAGATGAGCCGACATCGAGGTGCCAAACACCGCCGTCGATATGAACTCTTGGGCGGTATCAGCCTGTTATCCCCAGAGTACCTTTTATCCGTTGAGCGATGGCCCTTCCATACAGAACCACCGGATCACTTTGTCCTACTTTCGTACCTGCTCGACTTGTCAGTCTCGCAGTCAAGCACGCTTATGCCAATGCACTATCAACACGATTTCCGACCGTATTTAGCGTACCTTCGAACTCCTCCGTTACACTTTGGGAGGAGACCGCCCCAGTCAAACTGCCCACCATACACTGTCCCCATCCCGGATAACGGGACAAGGTTAGAACCTCAAACACACCAGGGTGGTATTTCAACGTTGGCTCCATGAGAACTAGCGTCCTCACTTCAAAGCCTCCCACCTATCCTACACAGATCTGTTCAAAGTCCAATGTAAAGCTACAGTAAAGGTTCATGGGGTCTTTCCGTCTTTCCGCGGGGAGATTGCATCATCACAAACATTTCAACTTCGCTGAGTCTCTGGAGGAGACAGTGTGGCCATCGTTACGCCATTCGTGCAGGTCGGAACTTACCCGACAAGGAATTTCGCTACCTTAGGACCGTTATAGTTACGGCCGCCGTTTACTGGGACTTCAGTCAAGAGCTTGCACCCCATCATTTAATCTTCCAGCACCGGGCAGGCGTCACACCCTATACGTCGACTTTCGTCTTTGCAGAGTGCTGTGTTTTTAATAAACAGTCGCAGCCACCGATTCTCTGCGGCCTCATTGGGCTCCCCAAGTAAATGGTTCACCTACTAAAGGCACACCTTCTTCCGAAGTTACGGTGTCAATTTGCCGAGTTCCTTCTCCAGAGTTCTCTCAAGCGCCTGAGAATACTCATCACGCGCACCAGTGTCGGTTTGCGGTACGGTCGTCTATAGCTGAAGCTTAGTGGCTTTTCCTGGAAGCAGGGTATCACTCACTTCGTCTGCAAGCAGACTCGTTATCACCCCTCATCTAAGCCCGGCGGATTTGCCTACCAGGCACGACTACAGGCTTGAACCGGGACATCCAACACCCGGCTGAGCTAACCTTCTCCGTCCCCACATCGCACTATAGATCGGTACAGGAATATTGACCTGTTTCCCATCAGCTACGCATCTCTGCCTCGCCTTAGGGGCCGACTCACCCTACGCCGATGAACGTTGCGTAGGAAACCTTGCGCTTACGGCGAGGGGGCTTTTCACCCCCTTTAACGCTACTCATGTCAGCATTCGCACTTCTGATACCTCCAGCATCCCTCACGAGACACCTTCACAGGCTTACAGAACGCTCTCCTACCACGTGCAATAAATTGCACATCCGCAGCTTCGGTAACTGGCTTAGCCCCGTTACATCTTCCGCGCAGGACGACTCGATCAGTGAGCTATTACGCTTTCTTTAAATGATGGCTGCTTCTAAGCCAACATCCTGACTGTTTTAGCCTTCCCACTTCGTTTCCCACTTAGCCAATTTTGGGGACCTTAGCTGGCGGTCTGGGTTGTTTCCCTCTTGAGTCCGGACGTTAGCACCCGGTGCTCTGTCTCCCAAGCTGTACTCATCGGTATTCGGAGTTTGCAATGGTTTGGTAAGTCGCCATGACCCCCTAGCCATAACAGTGCTCTACCCCCGATGGTAATACTTGAGGCACTACCTAAATAGTTTTCGGAGAGAACCAGCTATTTCCAAGTTTGTTTAGCCTTTCACCCCTATCCACAGCTCATCCGCTAGTTTTGCAACACTAGTCGGTTCGGACCTCCAGCACCTGTTACGGTACCTTCATCCTGGCCATGGATAGATCACTTGGTTTCGGGTCTACACCCAGCGACTGAATCGCCCTGTTCGGACTCGGTTTCCCTGCGGCTACCCTATTCGGTTAACCTCGCCACTGAATGTAAGTCGCTGACCCATTATACAAAAGGTACGCAGTCACCCTTGCGGGCTCCTACTTTTTGTATGCATGCGGTTTCAGGATCTATTTCACTCCCCTCCCGGGGTTCTTTTCGCCTTTCCCTCACGGTACTTGTTCACTATCGGTCGATTACGAGTATTTAGCCTTGGAGGATGGTCCCCCCATATTCAGACAGGATTTCACGTGTCCCGCCCTACTCTATTCGTGCCTAGTTCCACAATCAACATTTCTCATACGGGGCTATCACCCGCTATGGCCGGACTTTCCATTCCGTTCTGATATGCCAACTGCTAAAACACGAGGGCTACTCCGATTTCGCTCGCCACTACTTTCGGAATCTCGGTTGATGTCTTTTCCTCGAGCTACTGAGATGTTTCAGTTCACCCGGTTCGCCTTGCATGCCTATGTATTCAGCATGCAATACCTCTTGCGAGGTGGGTTTCCCCATTCGGAAATCTCCGGATCAAAGCTAATTTGCCAGCTCCCCGAAGCTTATCGCAGGCTATCACGTCCTTCGTCGCCTGTAATCGCCAAGGCATCCACCACATGCACTTAGTCACTTGACCCTATAACTTTGACAGCGCTGACTGCACTGTCGTCAAGGACTGCCATTCAATCTTTGTTCATTGAATGGTTTGAGTATTACGCGTTATGCCGTTCTTCAATCAATTCTCTGCTGTTGCAGAGTTGAAGTCTGGTGACGCAATCAAATGTCATTGGCGGCACGGTGCCTGCAGCCCCTTTACGAACTGCGGCTTTCCGCCAACAACGCTGATTCGACTCTACGAATTGTTAAAGAACAACAGCCGACTTTTTCAAGTCTAAGACTGGCAAACCAGAAGATCTTTCAGCACCTATCAATATAAGCGCCTGAGATGTTCTGGTTTGCCAACCTGGCATGAGTGAACTGGTGGAGGATGACGGGATCGAACCGACGACCCCCTGCTTGCAAAGCAGGTGCTCTCCCAGCTGAGCTAATCCCCCGTTGAAGCTCTCACTTCAATCTCGTGGTGGGTCTGGCTGGATTCGAACCAGCGACCCCCGCCTTATCAAGACGGTGCTCTAACCGACTGAGCTACAGACCCACGCGTTTGTCGCATGCGCCTGTCTCAGCTATCGTGGCCCGTTTACTAACTGTTTAGGCCAGCTCGGCAGGCTCACGCATTATTCACTCACTGTTGTGTGTTACAGCCGATAAGTGTGAGCGCTTGAGGAAAGAGTATTGGATCTCGCTGGTTAATCACTGCATGCAGCAATCAACTGCTCGACCATTTTCTAGAAAGGAGGTGATCCAGCCGCACCTTCCGATACGGCTACCTTGTTACGACTTCACCCCAGTCACGAACCCTGCCGTGGTAATCGCCCTCCTTGCGGTTAGGCTAACTACTTCTGGCAGAACCCGCTCCCATGGTGTGACGGGCGGTGTGTACAAGACCCGGGAACGTATTCACCGCGGCAAGCTGATCCGCGATTACTAGCGATTCCGACTTCACGCAGTCGAGTTGCAGACTACGA
>NZ_JBWKPM010000052.1:0-8947 GCF_059418245.1 Roseateles sp. GW821-FHT09B06
AGCTTCTTGACCGTCTCGGGCGTCACCGCCACACGCGTCTCTCCCGCCGCGCTTTCGCGCGGAACACCTATCAGCATGGATGATCCCTCCGGAGTTTTGAGGCAGCTTGCGGCCAGCTTACACAATAGGCACCCGGATCGACACCCGTACAAGCCTGAAAGACGCAGATGTCCAACACCGAACGCTGGAAACCCTCGGTCACCGTGGCCGCCGTGATCGAACAGGACGGCCGCTACCTGCTGGTCGAGGAGGAAACGCCCGAAGGCCCGATGCTGAACCAGCCCGCCGGCCATCTGGAGCCCGCCGAGACGCCCGAGCAGGGCGTGGTGCGCGAGGCGCTGGAGGAAACCGCGCGCGAATTCCGCCCCGAGGCGCTGCTGGGCCTGTACCTGGCCCGCTTCCTGCGCCCCAGCAGCGGCGAGGACGTGACCTTTCTGCGCCTGGCCTATTGCGGCAGCGTCGGCGCCCCCTTGCCGGGCCGCAGCCTGGACCGGGGCATCCTGCGCACCCTGTGGCTGACGCCCGAGGAGATCCGCGCCACCCAGGCCCGCCACCGCAGCCCGCTGCTGCTGCAATGCGTGGAGGACCATCTGGCGGGCCGGCGCCTGCCGCTGGACGCGGTGAAGGCCCATGCCTCGCTGTGGGAGCCGCTGCTCAAGGGCAACTGAGAAAGGCCCGGCGGGGCAGGTCTTTGCGCGATACGGGAAAATACCGACCCATGAGTTCCCAGCGCAAGCACCGCATCGTCGTCGGCCTCTCCGGCGGCGTCGACTCCGCCGTCACCGCCCATCTGCTGAAGCAGGCCGGCCACGAGGTCGTCGGCATCTTCATGAAGAACTGGGAGGACGACGACGACAGCGAATACTGCTCGTCCAATATCGACTTCGTCGACGCCGCCGCGGTGGCCGACGTGATCGGCATCGAGATCGAGCATGTCAATTTCGCGGCCGACTACAAGGACCGCGTGTTCGCCGCCTTTCTGCAGGAGTACCAGGCCGGCCGCACGCCCAACCCCGACGTGCTGTGCAATGCCGAGATCAAGTTCAAGGCCTTCCTCGACCATGCGATGCGCCTGGGCGCCGAGAAGATCGCCACCGGCCATTACGCCAGAGTCCGATGGGTGCCACCGGACTCCGGCATGGCCGTTGGCCGTCATGACGGGTCGGGCGCGGTTGCGCCCGACAGCGCCCGCGTGCGCGAGGCTGGGGGCGAATTCCAGCTGCTCAAGGGCCTGGACCCGCTGAAGGATCAGAGCTACTTCCTGCACCGCCTGAACCAGGCCCAGCTGGCCAAGACCCTGTTCCCGGTCGGCGAGCTGGCCAAGACCGAGGTGCGCCGCATCGCCGCGGAGATCGGCCTGCCGAATGCCAGGAAGAAGGATTCGACCGGCATCTGCTTCATCGGCGAACGCCCCTTCCGCGAGTTCCTGAACCGCTATCTGGCGCATCAGCCGGGCCCGATCAAGGACGAGCGCGGCCGCAAGCTGGGCGAGCATCTGGGCCTGTCCTTCTACACGCTGGGCCAGCGCCAGGGCCTCGGGATCGGCGGCATCAAGGAGAAGGGCGCGCCGCGCGGCGGCGGCGCGCACGAGCCCTGGTTCGTCGCCCGCAAGGACCTCGACAGCAACACCCTGGTCGTCGTGCAGGGCCACGAGCATCCGCTGCTGCAGAGCCGCTCGCTGCTGGCCGACGACCTCAGCTGGACCAGCGGCGCGATGCCGAGCTTCGGCGGCTACGGCGCCAAGACCCGCTACCGCCAGGCCGATGCGCCCTGCGCGCTGACGCCCGACACGGGCCGGGTCCGGCTGGACTTCCCGCAGGCCCAATGGGCGGTGACGCCGGGCCAGAGCGCGGTGCTGTACGACGGCGAGGTCTGCCTGGGCGGCGGCGTGATCGCACAAGCGCTGGCATGACCTCCGGCACGGCCGGGTCCGCCCCGGCTGTGGCACCCTCGCGGGTTTGCGTTAAAACCCGCCCCGTGAGTCTCGACCGCCTGCTTGCCCGCATCGCCCAGCCCGGCTTCGTGCTGCGCATCGCCGCGCTGGCCGTCTGCGTGCTGGAGCTGTGGGCCCTGGTCGGCGCCCTGCTGGGCCGGCGCACCGAGCCCTATGACGGCCTGCTGGCCGGCCTGTCCCAGCGCCTGGGCGGCGGCGGCGTCGGCCTGACCCTGCTGAGCTTTGCCCTGGTGCTGCTGTTCGCGCTGGGCTACTGGCGCCTGGCCCGGCAGAGCAGCATCACCGACCGCGCGCCGCGCCATGCGCTGGCCGGCATCGTCGCGCTGGACCTGCTGGCCCTGGCCGTCACGCCGGGCCTGCCCTTCCTGGTCACGGCGCTGGCGGCCATCATCCTGCGCCTGCGTCCGGCCTTCGGCTTCGCGCTGGCCCAGGTGGCCCTGAGCGTCGGCCTCTACCTGCTGCTGCCCAGCGAGGGCCAGCAGCTGGAGCAGCTGCGCTCCGAGCAGCCGCTGTGGCTGGACGCCCTCGGCCAGCTGATGGCCATGGTGGCCCTGCATGGCATGGCCTTCGGCCTGGGCCGCATGGCCGCCGCCGAGGCCGAGAAGCGCCGCTGGCTGCAGGCCATGCTGGCCGATAAGCTCAGCGCCGAACGCCTGCAGGCCGAGCAGCTGCGCTACGCCGAGCGCTTGGCTGTCGGCCGCGAGCTGCACGATGTGGTCGGCCACCACCTGACCGCGCTGAACCTGCAGCTGCAGCTGGGCGGCGCGCTGCTGCAGCGCGCCGATGCCGAGGGCGCGGCCCGGGCCGTCGAGAAGGCGCGCGGCAGCGCCGAGCGGCTGCTGGCCGATGTGCGCGCCGCCGTGTCGGCCGAGCGCGGCTCGCAGCGCATCGACCTCAGCGAGGCGCTGCAGGCCCTGGCCGAGGGCATTGCCAGCACCCGCATCGAGCTGGACATCGCGCCCGCCGCGCGCGACCTCAGCCCGCGCCTGGCGCACGCGATACTGCGCTGCGTGCAGGAGGCCGTCACCAACAGCGTGCGCCATGCCCGCGCCGAGCGGGTGCGGGTGGCCCTCGCCACCGAGGGCGAGCAGGTGCGGGTGACGGTGGACGACGATGGCGGCGGCACGCCGCGCCTGACGGCCGGCAACGGGCTGAAGGGCATGGCCGAGCGCATGGCCGAACTCGGTGGCGCGATGACGGTGACGCGCCACAGCCCCGGCTTCATGATCGAACTGCGTTGCCCCAGGGGAGCATGACCACGATGAACGAGAGCAAGGATACGATCAAGGTGCTGCTGGTCGAGGACCAGCAGCTGGTGCGCGAGGGGCTCAAGGGCCTGCTGGCCCTGCATGCCGAGCTGCAGATCGTCGGCGAGGCGGCGGACGGCGCCGAGGCGCTGGCGCTGATCCCGGCCCTGATGCCCGACGTCGTGCTGTCGGACATGCGCATGCCGCGGCTGGACGGCCTGGGCCTGATCCGCGCGCTGGCGGCGCGCGCGCTGTCCATCCCGGTGCTGCTGCTGACCACCTTCGACGACAGCGCCGCCTTCGACGAGGCGGTGCGCGCCGGCGCCAAGGGCTTTCTGCTGAAGGCCATCAGCCCCGACACCCTGCTGCAGGCGCTGCGCGACGTGGCCCGCGGCGGCACCGCGCTGCGCCCCGGCCTGACCGAGCGCATCGAGCGCGAGGCGCCCAGGGTGGCGCGGGGCTTCGAGGCGACGCCCGAACCCGATCCGCTGTCGCCGAAGGAACTGCAGGTGCTGCGCCTGGTGGCCAGCGGCCGCAGCAACACCGAGATCGCCGCGTTGCTGGGCAATAGCGAGGGCGTGATCAAGAACCACTGCTCGGCCATCTTCTCCAAGATGGGCGTGCGCGACCGCACCCAGGCCGTGCTGCGCGCCATCGACCTCGGCTGGATCTGAGACTCGAGCGGGCGGCGCCTACTCGGGCAGGCTGCGCCCGAGGTGGAGCACCCAGTAATGCCCGTAGGGCGCGGCGCCCGCGGCGCAGGCCAGGCCCATCTGCTCGAAATCGGCGGCCATCAGGTTGTCGCAATGGGCCGGGCTGGCAAGCCATTGGCCCAGGGCCTCGTCCAGCGTGTTCGGCCCGGCGGCCAGGTTCTCGCCGGCCAGCCGCATCCGGTAGCCGGCCAGGCGCAGGCGCTCGCGCAGGCTGCGCGCCTGCTGGCCGTCATGGCTGAGGGAGCCGCGGCGCGCCAGCTCCTCGGCATAGCTGCGCGCGGACTGGGCCAGGCGTTCGTCCCATTGCAAGGCGCCGGCGGCGGGCATCGCGGCAAGGCCGCAGGCATGGGCCTGGGCGCGCAGCGCGCTCAGCATGCGCTGGGCCGCCTCGGGCGTGACCTTGCACACGGCCGCCTCGACGGGCTGCCGCGCCGCCGCCACGCCACTCATTGCCACCGCGATCAGCAGCGCCCACAGCCTCATCGATACATCCTCCCGAGCTGGGGATTCTGAGGCCGAGTTGCGGGCCGCCGGCGTCTGCGCGAGCATCGAAGCATGAAATCCGTTCTTCTTTCACCAATCGCCGGCCGCTGCATCGCCTGCTGGCTGAGCCTGGCCGGACTGGCTTGCGCCGCCCCGCCACCACCGGGCGCCGCGGTGCCGGCCGACAGCGCGGCCCTGCTGCGGCCGCGCATCGGGACGATGATCGGCGACGCCCCCTGCGACAGCGATGCCCAGTGCCGCAGCATCGCCGTGGGTTTCAAGGCCTGCGGCGGCCCGGCCGGCTATCTGGCCTGGTCCACCCGCAATGTCCGGCAGGGCGAGCTGGAAGCCCTGGTGCAGGCCCATGCCCAGGCCGAGCGCGCCGAGTCGGAGCGCGCGGGCCGGGTGTCGGACTGCCGCTATATCGCCGATCCGGGGGCCGCCTGTCACGCCGGGCGCTGCCGGCTGCAGCCGAGCGGCGGGAGCGCGGCGGGCACGCGCTGAGCGCTCAGCGCGGCGCCGATGCGGCACTCGCGGCCGGCAGGGCGGGGTCGGACATGGCCTGGTCGGCCGTGAACAGCCAGTCCATGGCCCGTGCCGGCACGCTTTCGTCGGGCGGCAGGCGGCGCAACAGTTCCTGCTCGGAGCGGCTGTGCACGGCGCGAAAGCCCTGCGGGTCGGTCGGCGCCGGCACCAGCACCCAGTCCGGCTTGCCGGTGAAGGGGTCGACATAGGCACGGCGCAGATGATGGCGCGCCTTGGGTCCGCGCTCGTCGGTCAGCAGCTCATCCAGGCTGCGCGGATGGGCGCCGCCCGGCCCGCCGGGCTGGGCGGCGCCGGCCTTCAGATAGCTGGCGATCGCCCGTGCGATCTCCTGGCCGCGGAATTCCAGCTCGCGCTCCTTCTCGCGCTGCACCGCCGTGCTCCAGCGCGGCCCCAGCGCCGCCAGCGCCGCGGCCGTGAGCGCGACGAGGAAGAGCATGCCCAGATAGCCGAAGCCGCGCTGCCGCATCGTCGGGGGACTACAGGTCGGCGTACAGGCGCCCGTCGCTGGCGCGCCCGGCCGCGCCGCTGCGCACGTCATAGAGCTGGCCCTTGAGCTGCGCGTCGGGCGGCGGGGGCAGCTCGATCCAGGCGTCGCGCCGGCCGGCCACCGGGTCCTCCGGCAGCTCGCGCAGATAGCGCGCCGCGGCCAGTTCCTCCAGGCTGTCGGGGTAGCGGCCCTTGTCGGCCGCGAACTGGTCGATCGCATCGCGCAAGGTGGCCAGCGAGCTGCGCAGCGCGGTCTCCTTGGCCTTGTCCAGGCTGTTGAAATAGCGCGGCGCGACGATCGAGGCCAGCAGCGCGACGATCGCCATCACGACGATCAGTTCAATGAGCGTGAATCCCCCCCCGACGCGCTGCGCGCGCCCCCCCAGGGGGGCGAGCCCGCAGGACCGGCGAAGCCGGATCCCCGGGCTCCGCTCGAAGGTGCCCGGCTGGCGCGGGCCATCAATGCGTGGCACGTTCATCACCAGTCTCGATAGCGCGTGCCGTCCAGCGCGCGGCGCTCCGAGAGCGAATAGACGTCGAACACGTCGCGCCCCTCGCGCGGCTGGTCCGGCGGGCTGTCGGCCGAGCGCAGGCCCCAGCTGTCGGCCGGCTCCAGGCCGGCCTCGGCAAAGGGATCGCGCGGCAGGCGGCGCAGGAAGTAGAGCTGGCGGCCGTCGGGCGATTTCGCATCGGGCACGCCGCGCACCAGATCCAGCAGCCGGTGCGGATAGCCGCTGTCCTCGGGGCTCTGTTTGATCTGGCCGGCCTCGGCCGCGCGCTTGTGGGCATCGAGCGCGCCGCGAATCTGGCGCAGCCCTTCGCGCAGCTGGAACTCCTGGCTGCGCTGCACCGACAGCAGCAGCATCGGCCGCGCCGCCGCCGCCAACACGCCCAGCATCGCCAGCACGACCAGCATCTCGATCAGGGTGAATCCCAGCCCCTCGGCCCGTGAGTGCACGGTCCGATCCCCCGAGGGGATGCGGGCCCGCTTGGGGCGGCCCGGCGCTGGGCCCGCGGCGCCGATGTTCCAGCCTCTCATCGCATGCCCTTAACGAGCGGCCTCAATGGCCACCATGCCCGAGCCCTCCAGCCGCACCGGCGGCGCCTCGCCATTCAGGCCGGAGGCGCTCAAGCCGCTGACGCCGACCGACAGCACCTGGCCGGCCGCGGCGGGCAGCGCGCGCAGCACCAGCACGCGCTCGCCGCGCGGCGTCAGCTCGAAGGGCAGGCGCCCCGGCGCGGCATTGCCGGCCGCGGCCTGGGCCGGCTGTAGCTTGGTGGCGTCGAACTCCAGCTCGCCCTTCACCGAGACGCCGCTGTCATGCCTGAGGGTCACGCTGATGGTGCCGCCGGCCTGCACCTGGGGCGTCACGTCGAGCTTCAGCATCACCTCGGCGTCGCTCGCCTGGGCGCCCTGGCCCGCCGCGGCGACAGGTCTTGCCGGCGCGGCGCCCGCAAGGCCCACACCGGCGCGCGCCTGCTCGCGCAGCCGGCTGCTGAAGGCGCCGGGCTGGGCATCGGTGCCGCCCGGCAGGCGGGTCAGGGCGGCGTCCGGCAGGGCCACGTTGCGCACGATGCGCGGCGTGATCAGGAGCACCACCTCGGTCTTGTTGCGGGTGTCGGTCTGCACGCCGAACAGCTTGCCCAGCACCGGCAGGCCCGACAGGCCCGGGATGCCGGTGGCGCTCTTGCGGTCCTCGTCGTTGATCAGGCCGGCCAGGATCTGGGTCTCGCCATCGTTCAGGCGCAGCGAGGTGGCGGTCTGGCGCGTGCCGATCTCGTAGGCCGTGGTGCCGCCGGGGCCGGTGACCTGGCGGATCAGGTTGCTGACCTCCAGCCCGACCTTGATGACCACGTCGTTGTCCAGCTGGATGGTGGGCTCGACGTCCAGCTTCAGGCCAACGTCCAGATAGGACACCGAGGCCGCCACCGAGGTGCTGCCGGTGAAGTTGGTCGTGGTCGTGAAGACCGGCAGCTTCTGGCCGATATGGACCTTGGCCTTCTCGCGGTTGCGCACGCGGATCTTCGGGTTGGCCAGCAGATTGGCATTGCCCGAGGTGCCGCGTATCGTCGCCACCAGGGCCGGGTTGGCGACGCTGGCACGGAAGCTGTCGCGCAGGCCCAGGTCCACCTGGCCGGTGACGCCGGGCAGGCCGTACTGCACCTGCTCGGGCCATTGCAGGCCCAGCGCGTCGACCCGGTCGGTGGCCAGCTCCATCACCTCCACCTCCAGCATCACCTCGGGCTCGGGCAGGTCGACCGAGGCGATCAGCTTCTCCACCAGGCGCATCACCTCGGGCGTGTCGCGCACCACCATCAGGTTCAGGCGCTCGTCGATATGGATGTCGCGCACCTTGGCGATGGTGCGCACCATCGCCTGCGCGGCCTTCACGTCGGCATTGGTCAGGTAGATGGTGCGGGTGATCAGCTCCTGGTGCTCGCGCTGCTTGGCCTGGGTGTTGGGGAAGATCAGCACCGAGCTGTCATTGAGCAGCTTGCGGTCCAGCTGCTGGGTGCTGAGGATCACGCGCATCGCCTCGTCCAGCGAGACCTGGCGCAGGAACACCGTCACCTTGGCATCGGCGCGCACGTCCTTGTCGAACACGAAGTTGACATTGCTGCTGCTGCGCGCCAGCGCCTCGAACACCTGGCGCAGCGGTGCCTCGCGGAACTCCAGGGTCACCGGCTTCTGGAAGGCCGGGCCCAGCTCGCCGCTGGCGGCGGCCTCCAGCGGCCGCGCCTGCGCCACCTGGGCCAGCAGGGTGCGGGCGCCGGCGTGATGGGGCGCCTCCGCCAGGATGTCGCGCGCCATGCTCTCGGCCCGCGCCAGCCTGCCCTCGCGCAGCGCCAGGCGGCCCTGCTGCAGCAGGCTCTCCTGGCGCTGGCCGCGCTCGATCTCGGTCTCGAAGGCGGCCAGGCGCGGCTGCGCCGGGTCGGCCTCGCGCAGTTGCTGCGCGCTGGCGCGCGCCTCGTCCCAGCGACCCGCGGCGCGCTGGCCCTCGATCTGCATCACCAGCCGGTTGGCGAGCTGTTCGCGGGTGCGCAGCTGGGCCGCGCGCAGCGCCGGGTCGGCGGGGTTCTGGCGCAGCGCCTCCCGCAGCACCATATTGGCCTCGCGCAACTGGTTGCCGCGCGCCAGCTCGTCGGCCTGGCGCAGGGCCGGATGGGCGCAGCCCGCCAGCAGCAGGGCGGCAAGAACAGCAAGCCACGCGGGGCGGCGATGGATCGGTGGCGTCATGACGAGGGCTTGAATGAAATGTGCTGTGCTTGCTGGGCCGGCAGCCAGACCAGCGTCAGGCCCGTGGGGCTCATGCGCTCGATCCGCCACTGGCCGTCGATCACATCGCCGGCCTTGGCCGAGATGCTGCGGTTCGCGCCGGCCAGCAGGGCCTGGCTCTGGCCGCCCTCCTCGAGGCGGCCGATCAGCTGATAGGGGAAGGGCGGCGCCACCGGCGCGGCCGGCTGGGCCGCAGCGGGCGGCGGGGCCGGCGCCGGCGCGAGGGGTGGCGGCGGCGCCC
>NZ_JBWKPM010000053.1:0-8602 GCF_059418245.1 Roseateles sp. GW821-FHT09B06
CTCACGTTGCACTCCTGAGCCTGGCGTGCTGCGTCATTTGCGCTCGCGCATTGCCGGAGTTCTGTTAGCCGCTCTTAAAGCCGGGAGGCTAACAACGCATTCCTAGACGGGACTCCTTCATTGCACGGAGTCCTCCAATGCGTTACCCCTTGCCGACCGCGATTGCGGCGGCCCTCTCCAAAGCCCGAGCCCAACACGCGGCCGACGGCGCCCCTGCCATCCCCTTCGTTCCCGAGACCCGCGCCGACACGCGGCAAGCCGAAGCCTTCGCGCTCGATGCGAGCCTGCTGGATTGGAAAACTTGGGAAGCCCAGCTGCTCGGCCACGCCGGCGCGGTGCTGCCCTACCTGCGCTTCACCCATGACGAGCTGCGCGACGAAGCCCAGCGCATCCCGCGCCAACTGGACGAGCTGGTGCGCCAGCAGTTGCGCGAACAGCGCCGGCTGCTCGACAAGGTGCGCGGCATCGAGCCGGACAGCGAGGCCGAAGCCGAAGCCGCTGAACCGGCAGGCTATGCCGCTGCCATGGTCGCGGCGGCCGAACTCCGCTTCGGCGAACTGGTGCCGGGTCAGACCCTCGATGCCCAGCTCGCCCGCGTGCGCGACCGCCGCTACTGGAGCCGCTTCCTGGTGCGCCGCGTGCGTGAGGCCCGCGAGCACCTGAACCTGAAGCTCGGCCTGGTCGGCGCGGGTGGGCGGCAGTATTGCAGCGAGGAAGCACGCGCGCAGCGGCGCACGCAGTTGGCCCGGGAGAACCACATCCTCTACAACCCGGCCAGCGAGCTGGACCTGCCGCGCTGCCCCAAGCACCTGCCGCGCTCCATCCTGTCGGTGCCCGAGGTCGAGGCCATCCTGGGCGAGGCCGACCCCGGCACGCCTTACGGCCTGCGCGACCGCGCCATGCTGGAGCTGCTGTACAGCACCGGCCTGCGCCGCATGGAGGTGGCAGGTCTTGCCCTCTACGACGTGGACGCGACCCGCCGCCTGGTGTTCGTGCGCGAGGGCAAGGGGGCCAAGGACCGGGTGGTGCCGATTGGCGAGCGGGCGCTGGCCTGGCTGGAGCGCTACCTCACCGAGGCGCGGCCCCAGCTCATTGCGGCCGAGCTGCCCGCGCTGTTCGTGACCGACTACGGCGAGCCGGTCAGCCCGGAGTTCGTGGCCAGCCACGTCAAGCGCTACATGGACTTCGCCGGCATCAAGAAGCCCGGCGCCACGCACCTGCTGCGCCACGCCATGGCCACGCACATGCTGGAGGCAGGCGCCGACGTGCGCGTGCTGCAGGCCCTGCTGGGCCACTCGTGCCTGAACACCACCGAGATTTATACGCACGTCAGCATCGAGCACCTGAAGGCGATACATGAGGCCACGCACCCGGCGCGCCTGAAGGCCCGCCAGGGCGCGAACGCGGGCGCGGTGGAGCCAGGCCCCCAGCAGATGCGCGAAGCGCTGCTGCGGGAGCTGGAAACCGAAGAAGACACCACGCACTGAAGGAGCTGCATCCATGCCCCGCAAGACCCATCGCCTGACCCTGCAACTGCCGCCCGAGTTCGTCGCGCTGTGCGAAGACGACGGCGTGACGCCTGAGATGGTCCTGCGCGGCTTCATCGCCGACCTGGCCGGCATCATGAACTGGGCCAGCGACCCGCGCGTGGACGGGTACAGCAGCAACGGCAGCGACGAGCGCCGCATGGCGGGCGAGTATTACGAGCGGGTGGGCTACCCCTGGTTCAACCGCAAGGACTGACCCCGGTCCACCCTGACCCTCGGCCACGGCCCTGGGCTTCTTCCTCTTAGCCGCCACGCGCAACAGCGCGGACAAACCTCTCTTGCGCGCGAGCGCGCAAGCGGGCAAGAATGGGCTCCTGGAGAAAAAATCTAACGTGCTGGGAGGCCGTCTTCTTCATCACCCCGCAAACCCTTGATGCGCCTGGCAAAAATGCTTGCCGGTACGGCGGAGCCGTGCCAGGGCAAACTATTTACGCCTACGTTGAGGGCAACCCGGTCTCGTACATCGACCCGGAAGGTCTAGAGGGCCATCATCTTGTGCCCCAGTCCATTTGGAGGAACGAGTCGCTGCGTCCAGAGACCGCCAGAGTCTTTGATAGAGCAACTACTGGCCCCATCCCGGGCGGGCATAACTACGGGGACGGGCACTCCGCCTATAACAAAGCCGTTAAAGAGATGTGGGAAAAAATGAAGGCTGGCGGAACCGCTTGCCCAACGATGACACCCTCCCAAGCCGAGGACTTCGTTAGGCAAATACGTCAGTCCCAAGACCCAAGAATTCGCGACTTCAATCATCGTATCTATCGCCGAATCATCAATGGTGCGTTCCGAACGGTGCCTCGGGGAGGTAACGAATGAGCGACCCAACCACCATTGAAGAGTGGCAGCGCCTATACGAGGCTGTTCGTGCCGTATGCAGCGCGCATGGAAAAGAACATCCGTTCGGCGAGGGTGATTTCTGGGTTGTAGATGACTGTTGGGGCGGTGTCGGCCAGAAGTTGGTTGTTACGAACCCATCATTCCTTACTCCTGGGCTTGTCAGCGAACTGAGCGCATGCATCAGTCGACTAGGCCTGCTTGGTGCTGAAATCGTGGTCGCTCTTGAGAGCGAGAGCAGCGATGCGACAGGCGCGGGAGCCGGCTTGGTCGTGCACTCCGCAGGGTTTGAAGAGTATTGGGACATTGATGCCTTGCGCTCGAAGTACGGTCATTCGTTCTTCACTTGAATTTGGTGCCCCTCAGCGATTGCAGTCGGTCGCTACAGGGAGCAAACAACTTGCTCCCTGCCATGCACCTCGCTCCCCATCCCTCCTGGTATCTCTTCGACGCTGACGGCCCCGCGCCGCTGCGCCTGCTCACCGACGACGGCCACGCCGACCCGTCGCTGAGCGCCACGCCGCACGGCCCGCTGTTCCTTGAGCGGGACCATGTGGAGGTCTCCATCAATGGTGGGCAGCTTCGCAAGGTTGAAGTTAAATACCGGATAGAGAAAAAACTCTAGGTGGGTCGGTCGCTGCAGGGAGCAAACCACTTGCTCCCTGCCATGCACCTGCAACCCCATCCCGCCCGGTGCCGCAAGCAAACGGCCCGATGGGCCGTTTGTCATTTTCCGCCGCTAGAGTGGCATTCCCACCGCGAACACGGGGGGGAGCAAGCCCTGATTGGCGCATGTTCCCCGGGGTGGAATAGTCGCGGGCCCGGATTCGCTAGGCAGTCATGTCGTCGTCCCTCTCAAACCGTCGTCTGCCGTCTCGCGGCTTCACCCTGCTGGAACTGCTGGTGGTGATGGTCATCATCGGCCTGCTGGCCGGCTATGTCGGCCCCAAGTTCTTCGGCCAGATCGGCAAGTCCGAGGTCAAGGCCACGCGCGCGCAGATCGACGCGCTGGCCAAGGCGCTGGACCAGTACCGCCTCGATGTGGGGCGCTACCCGAGCACCGAGCAGGGCCTGGCCGTGCTGCTTGCCAAGCCGGCCGAGGAGCCCCGCTGGGCCGGGCCCTACCTGGCCAAGGCCCTGCCCAAGGATCCCTGGCACAACGACTACCAGTACCGCTCCCCCGGCGAGCATGGCGACTACGACCTGCTGTCGCTGGGCCGCGACGGCCGCCCCGGCGGTGAGGGCGAGGACGCCGATCTGACCAGCTGGTGAGCGGCCCGCTGCGTCCTCCCCATCCATGCCGCAGTATCTGATCCGCACCTTCGACCCCGGCCTCGGGGCGGCCGCGTCGCGTCGCGTCGAGGCGCCGGACCGTCAGGGCGTGGCCGCGGCGGCCGCCGCGCTCGGCATAGCGCCGCAGCACCTGCTGGAGGTGCGCGAGCTCGACGCGGCGGCCGGCGGCGCCGGCTGGCGCGGCGGCCGAGCCTTCCCGCTGCAGCTGTTCAGCCAGGAGCTGGCCGTGCTGCTGGATGCCGGCATCGCCTTGCTGGAGGCCCTGAGCACGCTGCGCGAGAAGGAAAACCAGGCCCATGTGCGCCAGGCGCTGGACGGCGTGCTCGAGGCCGTCAGCCAGGGCCAGCCGCTCTCGGCCGCGCTGCGCCGCCAGCCGCAGGCCTTCGACGAACTGGTCTGCGCCATCGTCGCGGCCAACGAGCGCACCGGCCAGCTGAGCGTGGCGCTGGCCCAGCATGCGCGCTACCTGGCCTGGGTCGAGGGCCTGCGCTCGCGCCTGATCGCGGCCTGCGTCTACCCGGCGATGCTGCTGCTGGTCGGTTCGGCGGTGATCCTCTTTCTGCTGCTCTTCGTGCTGCCGCGCTTCGCCGGCATCCTCGAGGCCACGAGCGCCCAGCTGCCCTGGGCCTCGCGCGCGCTGATCCTGTTCGGCCAGACCGCCGGCGCCCATCCCTGGCTGGTGCTAGCGGGCCTCGCGCTGCTGGCGGGGGCAGGTCTTGCGCTGTGGCGCCACGCGGGCCTGCGCCAGCGTCTGCAGGCCTCGCTGTGGACCCTGCCGGGCCTGGGGCCGCGGCTGCGCGTGCTGGCGCTGGCGCGGCTGTACCGCAGCCTCGGCATGCTGCTGGGCGCCGGCGTGCCGGCGCTGGCGGCGCTGCGCATCGTGCAGGACGTGGTGGCCGCGCCCTGGCGCGCCGCGGTGGCGGCCGCCGCCGCGCAGGTGGCCGAAGGAGGGCGTTTTTCCGACGCGCTGGAGGACCAGGGCCTGGCCACGCCGGTGGCGCGCCGCATGGTGCGGGTCGGCGAGCGCAGCGGCGAGCTGCCGGCCATGCTGGAGCGCGCCGCCGCCTTTCACGACGAGGAGGCGGTGCGCCTGACCGAGCTGCTGACCCGCGCGATCAACCCGGCCCTGATGCTGATCATGGGCGTGCTGATCGGCGGCATCATCGTGCTGATGTATCTGCCGATCTTCCAGTTGGTGGAGCAAGTCCAATGACGACGGACCAGGGGGCCGAGCGCCGGGCCGCTCCCAAGCCGGCCCCCATCCCCACGGGGGATCGCCCGGCGTACTCGACGGGCGAGGGGCACCATTCATTGGCGGATGTCTTGCCGGCCGAGCAGGGGCCCTGGCATCTCGATTTCGAACGCTGGCCGCAGGCCCAGGCGCAGCGCTGGCGCGCGGTGCTGGCGGTCGGTAGCGCGGGCCGCCTGGTGCTGCTGGCCGAGCGCGAGCGGGACCTGCTGCTGCTGCAGAGCGTCGAGACGCGGCTGCAGGCGCCGGTGCGCTGGCTGCGCTGCGAGGCGGCGGCGGTGGCGCATTGGCTGGGCGCGGGCGAGGCGGATTTCCGTGCGTTGTCCGATGTGGACGAGGGCCTGGCCGAGGCCGGCGGCGGCGCCCAGCAGGCCGAGGAGCTGTCGGCGCTGCGCCTGTCGGAGCAGGCCAGCCCGGTGGTGCGCCTGCTCAATGCGACGCTCTACGACGCGCTGCAGGACGGCGCCAGCGACGTGCATATCGAATGCACGGCGCGCGGCGCCACCATCCGCTTTCGCATCGACGGCGTGATGGCTCAGGTGCGCGCGGTCGAGGGCGCGCAGGTCGCCGAGCAGCTGGTGTCGCGCCTGAAGGTGATGGCCGAGCTGGACATCGGCGAGCGCCGCCTGCCGCAGGACGGCCGCTTCAAGCTCAAGGTGCAGGGCCGCGAGGTCGACTTCCGCCTCTCCATCATGCCCAGCGTGTTCGGCGAGGATGCGGTGGTGCGCGTGCTGGATCGCGCGCGCATCGAAGCTTCGCAGGGCTCCCTGACCCTGGACGCGCTGGGCTTCGGCGCCGAGGAGCGCGCCGCGATCCGCGCCCAGGCGCGCCAGCCGCACGGCATGCTGCTGGTCACCGGCCCCACCGGCAGCGGCAAGACCACGACGCTCTACGCGACGCTGGCCGAGGTCCACACCGGCCAGGACAAGATCATCACGATCGAGGACCCGGTCGAGTACCAACTGCCCGGCGTGGTGCAGATTCCGGTCAACGAGAAGAAGGGCCTGACCTTCTCGCGCGGCCTGCGCTCGATCCTGCGCCACGACCCGGATCGCGTGATGGTGGGCGAGATCCGCGACGCCGAGACCGCGCAGATCGCGGTGCAGGCCGCGCTGACCGGCCACCTGGTGTTCAGCACCGTGCATGCGAACAACGCGTTCGATGTGATCGGCCGCTTCATGCACATGGGCCTGGACCTCTACAACGTGGTGTCGGCGCTCAATGCGGTGCTGGCGCAGCGCCTGGTGCGGCTCATCTGCGGCCATTGCGCCCGACCCTGCGAGCCCGAGGCGGCCACCTTGGCGCGCCACGGCCTGACGCCCGATGGCGGCCAGCGCTTCCTGCGCGGCGAGGGCTGCGGCCATTGCCGCGGCAGCGGCTACCGCGGTCGCCGTGCGGTGGCGGAACTCCTGAAGCTGGACGACGGGCTGCGCGACCTGATCGCGGCACGCGCGCCGATGTCGCAGATCAAGGAGGCCGCACGCGGCCGTGGCATGCGAGCGCTGCGCGCGATGGCGCTGGACGCGGTGTGCCGTGGCGAAACAACCTTCGAGGAGTTGGAGCGTGTCACCCTTGACGAGTGATTCCGGTCTGAAGGGTCGGGTCTTGCGCTGGCGGCGGGGCGTGCAGGCGCGCCTGGCCAGGCCGCGCCTGCAGTGGCTGGGCGGGGCGGGGCCGGAGGCGATCGAGGCCCTGGATGCCGGACCCGGCCAGGCGCTGGACCTCGTCGTGTCCGAGCGCCTGCTGCAGCATCTGGTCTGCGAGCCGGGGCTGCCGCTGGCCGACGAGGCCGCGCTGCAGGCCTATGCGCGCCAGCTGCTGGGCCATTACTTCGGCGCCTCGGCGCAGCGCTGGCCGCTGGCGCCCTGGCGCGCGGGCCCCGCGGCCGGCGCCAGCGCGCTGCATGGCCTGGATCTGGCCGCGCTGCGCGCCGCGCTGCAGGCCCGTCGGGTGGCGCTGCGCGGCCTGCGGCCGGCCTGGGCCGCGCTGCTGCAGCACCTGGCGGGCGCGCAGCCCGACTGGCGGCGCGCGCCGCTGGCCGGTCTGGCCTGGGTGGAGGGCGATCTGCTGACCTGGCTGCTGCTGCACGACGGCGAACCGCGGCAGCTGCGCCACCAGCGCCTCGCGGCGCCCACGGTCGAGGCCCTGATGGAGGGCCTGGCCGAAATCAGGGGCGAGGCCCGGGTGCTGCTGATGGGCTACGGCCTGGATGCCGCCCAGATGCCGGCATTGCCGGGGGTGCGCCAACTGGGCGCTCTGAATGCGGCCGCGCCCGCGCCGGCCTGGTTCGAGCGCCCGGCCTCGCCCTGGGCGCAGGCGCCGCGGCCCGATTTCGCCGCGCCGGCCGAGCCCTTGCACCGCCTGGCCTGGCCCTTGGCCGCCTGCGGCATGCTGGTGCTGGCCGCGGCGGTCTGGAGCAGCTGGGAGGCGCAGCAGCAGCGCGCCGCCGCACGGGCGCGCATCGACGGCCTGCAGGCGCAATTGCAGCGGGGCCGACCGGCGGCCGCGCCGGCGAGCCAGACCGCGGCCAAGGCCGCGGCCGGCCCGCGGGCCCAGGCCGCGCTCGAACAGGACCGGCTGCGCGCCAGCGCCGAGGTGCAGGGCCTGCTGCGCCATCCCTGGGGGCCGCTGCTGGCCAATGTCGAGCAGGCCGGCCTGCCGGCCACCGCGGAGGAGGCCGGCGGCCCGGGCATCAGCTGGCTGGGGCTGGACTACACGGCCGCGCGCCGCGAGCTGCGCCTGCAGGGCCTGGCGCCCGACCAGGCCCAGGCGCTGCAGCTGGTGGAGCGCCTGGCGGCCGCGCCGGGCTGGGGCGAGGTGGTGCTGAGCCGCTTCCAGACCGCCGGCGAGGGCCTGACGGGGCAGCGCTTCGACCTGGGCGCCCGGCTGGCGCCCGAAGCGTTGCGCGCCGATCTGGCGCGGGTGTCGCGAGCCAAGGCCCAGCCATGAGCGGCATGACGGCCTATCTCGGAACCTTCGATTGGCGACGGCCTGCGCGCCGCCTCGGCTGGCCCGGCCTGGCCGGGCTGGCTTCCCTGCTGCTGGCCGGCGCGCTGGAGCTGGGCCTGGCGCGGCCCTGGGGTCATGAGCGGCCGGCGCTGCAGGCCCAGGCCGAGCGCCTGCAGCGCCAGCTGCGGGCCCAGCGCGCCGGCGCTGCGCAGACGGTGGTGACGCCGGAGCAATGGCGCACGGCGCTGCCGGGCGCCGAAGCGCGCCAGCAGCGCCTGGCCGATCTGCTGGAAGCGGCGCTGCGCGCGGGCCTGGCCACGCCGCGCACCGAGCACCGCCTGACCATCGATGCCAATGCCGGCCTGGAGCGCTTGAGAATCAGCATGCCGGTGCAGGGCGGCTATGCGCAGCTGCGCGGCTTCATCGAGACGGCGCTGCGGCAAGACCCGGCCCTCAGCCTGGACAGCATCAAGCTGCGCCGCGCCGCGCCCGCCAGTGCCGAGCTGGAGGCCGAGCTGCAATGGTCGCTGCATGGCCGCCCGGAGGCGGCGCGATGAGCCGGGGCAAGACGGCGGCGCCGATCACCGCGCGCCAGTATGCGCTGGCCCTCGGCCTGGCCCTGGCCGTGGCGGCCACGCTATGGGCCGCGCAGCTGGAGGAGGGCGGCGAGCCGGCGGCGCCCCTGGCCGGCGCGCCGCCCCCGCGCAGCGCCGTCGGCGCGCCCCCCGCC
>NZ_JBWKPM010000054.1:0-4881 GCF_059418245.1 Roseateles sp. GW821-FHT09B06
CGCTGGAGCCGCAGTGGCAGGCGCGGCCGGCCGGCCCGATCGATGGCACGCGCATCGCCGCCGATCTGGCCGCGGCCGCGCGCCGCGCCGCGGCCGAGGGCCTGGCCTTCCGCAGCGCCGGCGATGCGGCCGCGCAGTTCGAGCGGACAGCCCCGGGGCGCCGGGTCGAGGCCCTGTACGAGGCGCCCTACCTGGCCCATGCGACCCTGGAGCCGATGAACTGCACCGCCCAGGTGCGCGACGGCCGGGTCACGCTGTGGGTGCCGACCCAGGTGCCGGGCCTGGCACGCGCGCTGGCGGCGCGCGTGGCCGGCGTGGCGGAGGCCGCGGTCACCGTGCATGTCACGCTGCTGGGTGGCGGCTTCGGCCGGCGCCTGGAGATCGACTTCGTCGGCCAGGCGGTGCGGGTGGCGCTGGAGACCGGCGGCGCGCCGGTGCAGCTGCTGTGGTCGCGCGAGGAGGACATGGCGCACGACTTCTACCGCCCGGCCGGCGCGGCCTTCTGCGAGGCGCGGCTGGCCGAGGACGGCAGGCCGGCGGCCCTGCGCATCGGCAGCGCCGGCGACGCGATCACGCCGCGCTGGATCGAGCGCGTGCTGCCCGGCCTGAGCACCCGCTTCGACCTGCCCGACAAGACGGCGGCCGAGGGCCTGCTGGACCACCCCTATGCGATCGCGCATCAGCGCATAGCCCACCTCGCCACGCACAGCGGCGTGCCGGTCGGCTTCTGGCGCTCGGTGGGGCATTCGCACAATGCCTTCTTCATCGAGAGTTTCGTCGACGAGCTGGCGCATGCGGCCGGCGCCGACCCGCTGGCCTACCGGCTGGCGCTGCTCGACGAGCGGCTGCCGCGCCATGCGGCGGTGCTCAGGCTGGCGGCGCAGCAGGCCGGCTGGGGTCAGGTCTTGCCGAAAGGCCGGGCGCGCGGGCTGGCGCTGCACGAGAGCTTCGGCAGCATCGTGGCCCAGGTGGTGGAGCTGAGCGGCGAGGGCGGCCGGCCCAGGCCGCTGCGCGTCGTGTGCGCGATCGACTGCGGCCAGGTCGTCAACCCGGCCATCGTCGAGCGTCAGATGGAGGGCGCCATCGTGTTCGGCCTGACGGCGGCGCTGTGGGGCCGCATCGACATCGGCAGGGACGGCGCGGTGCGCCAGCAGAATTTCCCTGACTATCCGCTGCTGAACCTGGCGCAGACGCCGCGCATCGAGACGCATATCGTCGCCAGCGGCGGCACGCCGGGCGGCGTCGGCGAGCCCGGCGTGCCGCCGCTGGCTCCGGCCCTGGCGAACGCCTGGTTCGCGCTCAGCGGCGAGCGGCGGCGGCGCCTGCCGCTGTTGGCGGACTGAGCGCGGCGCCGCGCCTGAGCCACAGCCCGAACAGCGTGCCCACCAGATACATGCTGACCGAGTAGGCCGCGGCCGGCAGCGCCATCTGGAAATCCTGCAGCACGCTCAGGGCGATGTAGAGCGCCAGGGTGCTGTTGTGGATGCCGATCTCGAAGCTGATCGCCGTGGCCATGGGCTTGGCCAGGCCGATCCAGCGGGCGCACAGATAGCCCGACAGCAGGCTCAGGAGGTTGAAGATCAGCACCACGCCGCCGATGGCAGCGGCCGAGTCGGCCAGCGCGCGCCATTCCTTGGCGATCGCGCCGAGCGCCAGCAGGGCCAGCACCACGGCGCTGAAGATCTTGAAGGGCTTCTCCAGCCGCGCCGCCAGCGCCGGCCGTGCCTTGGCGATGCCCATGCCGATGGCCACCGGCCCCAGCACCACGGCCATCACCTCGGCCACCTTGCCCATCTGCAGCGGCACCGCGCCGGCGCCGATGAAATGCTGCAGCGCCAGATTGGCGATCAGCGGCATGCTGACGACCGACAGCAGGGTGTTGATCGCGGTCAGCGAGATGTTCAGCGCCACATGGCCACCGAACAGGTGCGAGAACAGATTGGCCGAGACCCCGCCCGGCGAGGCCGCCAGCAGCATCAGGCCCACGGCCAGCACCGGGCTCAGGCCGAAGGCGAGGGCCAGGCCCCAGCAGACCGCCGGCAGCACGAGCATCTGCAGCGCGAGGGCCAGGATCACGGCCTTGGGATGCTCGCTCAGGCGCCGAAAATCGGCCCAGCGCAGCGACAGGCCGACCCCCAGCATCACCAGGGCCAGCGCGACCAGCAGCAGCTGGGGCAGGGATTGCGTCAGATTCATCGTGGGGTCTCCGCCTTACTGATCGTGGCCGGGGTTGCGGCGCTCGAGATCGCGCAGCAGGGCCGGCCAGGCCAGCGCGCCGGGGCCGCCGCCCTGGCCACCGCTCTGCACCCGCGATGCCTCGGCGGTGCCGCGGATGATGGCGTCCGGGATGCGGGTCAGTTCGCCGCCACCGGCCTGGGCGCTGACCTGGATCTGGCAGGCGCTCTCGAACAGGTACATGGCCAGGAAGGCCTCGGGGATGTTGCGGCCCACCGTCAGCAGGCCGTGGTTGCGCAGGCACAGATAGACCTTGTCGCCCAGGTCGGCCTGCAGGCGCGGCTGCTCGTCGGGGCGGAAGGCCACGCCCTCGTAGTCGTGATAGGCCAGCGAGGCCAGCACGAAGCTGCTCTGCTGCGAGATCGGCAGCAGGCCCTGCGCCTGGGCGGAGACGGCCACGCCGGCGCGCGTGTGGGTGTGCAGCACGCATTCCACCTCGGGCCGCGCCGCGTGCACGGCCGAGTGGATCACGAAGCCGGCCGGGTTCACCGGGAAGGGCGTGTCCTGCAGCTTCCTGCCCTGGGCATCGACCTTCACCAGGCTGGACGCGGTGATCTCGTCGAACATCAGGCCGTAGGGGTTGATCAGGAATTCATGGGCGTCGCCGGGCAGCTTGGCGCTGATATGGGTGAAGATCAGGTCGCTCCAGCCGTAGCGCGCCACCAGCCGGTAGCAGGCCGCCAGCTCGACGCGCAGCCGCCATTCGGCGTCGCTCACCAGGCCCTTCAGCGAGGGGATCTTGAGTTCGTGCATGGCCGTCTCCTTGTGTCCGTTCCGTGGGGCGATCTTGGCAAGACCCCGGCATGGCCGACCAGCAAGAAAGTGACAATTCAGGGTATGTCACTAGCCCTCGCCACCTCCTTGCGCTGGGACCTGCGTCAGCCGCGCCGAGCCGGCGCCAGCGAGGCGATCTGCCGGTCCTGCCAGCGCGCCAGCAGCAGCATGCCCACCAGCGCGCCGAGCAGCGCCAGGAACATGTCCGACTGCGTGTCCCAGGGGTCGCCCTGGGTGCCGAGGAACTCGTCGGCGCCCTGGCCCAGGGCCAGCGCGGCCCACCACTCGATCAGCTCGTAGACCGCGCTGACCGCCAGCGCCACGCAGACCGCCAGGAAGCCGGCCATGCGCCGCCCCTTCACCTGGCCGGTGCGCAGCAGGATCTCGCGTGCCAGCAGGGCCGGGATCAGGCCCTGGGCGAAATGGCCGATCTTGTCGTAGGGGTTGCGCGCGAGCGCGAACAACTCCTGCAGCCAGAAGCCCAGCGGTACGCGCGCATAGGTGTAGGCGCCGCCCAGGATCAGGATCAGGCAGTGCAGGAAGATCAGGCCGTAGAGCAGGGCGCTGAGCGGGAAGCTGCGGCGCGTGGCGGCCAGGATCGGCAGCGCGATCAGCACCGGCGCCACCTCCAGCAGCCAGGTGGTGCGCTCGTAGGGCGCCCAGCCGGAGGCGGCCAGGGCCAGCACCAGCAGCAGGCCGAGCGCGGCCTGGGTCGATGGCGGCAAGGTGCCGCTGGTGGTTCTCGTCATGCGCTCTCTCCCTCCGTGGTGGCGAGGGGAGTATCGCAGCGCAAAGGGGCTCGGGCGCCCGAGGTGGCCGGGCGTGGCCGCAGCGCCGGCTTGCGGGGCGCGGTTGGGGATTGGCAACGCGCGCGGCGTCGAAAAGTACCGCGCCTGCGGGCCTGCGGGAAAGCCGCACGCCGCGCCGCGCCGAGGGCCCCCTAAACTGAAAATCCCTCTTGTCGACGATGCTTTGCCACGATGCCGGTCTTCCGTCCCCGCCTCCCGCTGCTGCTCGGCGGCCTGCTGCAATGCGGCCTCGGCGCGGCCGCGCTGGCGCAGACCATGCCCCTGGCCACCGCGCCGACAAGGCCGGCCGCCGCCCTCGCCACGCTGCTGCCGGGCGGCACGCCGGCCCCGGCCTGCGCCCAGCAGATCGAGCGCGCGCAGGCGGCCGACCGGCAGCTCGGCGCGGCCGAGCGGCAGAACCAGACGCTGGAGGCGCTGGACGGGCTGACGCGCGAGGCCGCGCAGCAATGGATGCAGGTGCAGAGCCAGTGCGAGGGCGCGCTGCGCGACGGCGCGCAGCACCGGCTGGACCAGCACCTCGCCGGCCTGGCCCAGCTGGCCGAGCGCCAGGCGGCGGGCAGGCAATGCGATCAGGCCGGCCGCGAGGCGCAGTCGCTGCAGCAGCAGGCGGCCCAGCGTTTCGCCCAGGGCCGCCGTGCCGAGGCCGGCACGCTGTTCCGCCGCGCCGAGGCGGGCTGGGTGCAGGCCGGGCAATACTGCATCGGCGCGCCGCAGGCGCGGGCCCGCGAGGGCCAGCGCCTGAGCGCGCTGGACGCCCGGAACAGCGAGCAATGCGCGCCGGTCTTCGAGCAGGCGCGCGACGCCGCCCAGCGCCTGCGCGTCGCGGCGGCGGCGCTGTCGCCGAGCGAGCGCCAACAGCAATCGATGCTGGCCGAGACCTATTGGCGCGACGCGATGCGCGACTGCCAGGGCGAGGCTCAGCGGCTCGCCACCGAGCAGGCCCAGGCCGTGGCGCGCGAGCGCGGCACGCCCTGGACCGAGATCCGGCCCGACGCCGCCAACCCGGTGGCGATCGCCGTGGCCGCGCCGCCGAAACCGGCCCCCGCCGCCGCCCCCGCACCGG
>NZ_JBWKPM010000055.1:0-4703 GCF_059418245.1 Roseateles sp. GW821-FHT09B06
CTTGTGCTTCGGGGCTGAGGTAGTCCTCGGGGATCGGCTTCATCTCGGCTTGCTCCTGCTTGATGCCTCGCAGTGTCCCAAGCTCCCCGCGGCCGCTCATCGTCCGAGAGGACTAGCGCCGACCCGGATCCCCGCCCCTAACGGCGCGCGGCGGCGAACAGCGCCTGCCAGGATGCATTGGGGTAGTGCGGCACCTGCCAGACGAAGGCACAGACAGGTGCCCCTTGGCTTGGGCTCTCCTGGCAAATCACCCGGTCGACATAGGTGTGGCTCAAGCCCACATCGGCGGCGGCGGCCGGTTCCGGCTCGTCCGCCATGGGCCCGTAGAGCAGCAATGTTCCGCCGCAGCCCGCCACGGCGAGGCAGCTCCACAGCAGGGCACCGGAAAGTCGATTCAGCTTCATCAAAGTCTCCTTGAAGTACCGCCCTGATCGCCGGCTCTATTTCGTCCGCGCCTGGGCCGCGTCGAGGAAGGCCGGTCTTTCGCCGCCGCCATGCAGCAGCAGATTGGTGCCATTGACATAGCCGGCTTTGGACGAGGCCATGAACAGGCAGGCATTGGCCACGTCCGCGGGCTCGGCAAGCCGGCCCGCCGGCACGGTCGCGGCAACCGCGGCGATGCCGGCCTCGTCGCCGTAATGCAGATGGGACTGCTCGGTGCGCACCAGCCCGGGGCTGACGGCCACCACTCTCACCTTCGGCGCCCATTCGACGGCCAGCGAAGCGACCAGGCTCAGCACGCCGGCCTTGGCCGCGCCATAGGCGGCCGTGCCGGGCGATGGGCGCAGGGCGCTGACACTGCCGACGAAGACGATGACGCCGCCGTCCGGCTGCCGCTGCATTGCGGCATTGGCCGCCTGCGCAAGGTGCAGCGGCGCGAGCAGGTTGAGGCGGACGATGCCCTCGTGAAAGCGCGGCGATGCGCTGGCGGCGTCGGCCGGCGGCGCGCCGCCGGCGTTGTTGACGAGCACGTCGAGCCGGCCATGGCGCTCGACGATCGCGGCGACCAGCCCCCGCACCGCCTCGGCTTCGCGCACGTCGCAGGCGACGAACTCGGCCCGCCGCCCTTCGGCGGCCGGCAAGGCCTCGGGCGCGTTGCGGCCGCATACGACGACGCGGGCGCCGGCCTCGAGAAAGGCCTCGGCGATGCCGCGACCTATGCCCTTGGTGCCCCCGGTGACGAGAACGACGCGATCATGGAATTCGGCTGCAGGGCGCATGACGGGAAACGACTGGTGTGCTTACAGGCCAATGTAGGAATCTCCCCGCCGGCCCAATACGTCCGATCGGACGATGTCCCGACCCGCCCCGTCACCTAACTTCTGCCGCCGTTCCCACCCCGCCCATGGACAAGCAGCAATGTCTTCCGATACCGAGCATCCCCTGGTGGTCGTCGAGCGACCCGAGGCCGGTGTCGCGCTCGCCCGCCTGAACCGCGCCGAGACGCGCAACGCGCTGAGCCTGGCGATGCAGGCCCGGCTGTCGGACGTCTTCTCGGCGCTGGCCGACGACGACGCGGTCCGCGTCCTCGTGCTGACCGGCGGCAGCGAGGTGTTTGCAGCCGGCGGCGATATCAAGGGCCTGCACGAGGCGGGGCCGATCGAGATCTGGCGGCGCCACAGCGAAAGGCTGTGGGCCCCGATCCAGCATTTCCCCAAGCCGGTGATCGCCGCGGTATGCGGCTATGCCTACGGCGGCGGTGCCGAACTGGCGATGCACTGCGACATCATCATCGCCGGCCAAGGCGCCCGCTTCGCCCAGCCCGAGGTTCGCCTGGGCATCATGCCGGGCATCGGCGGCACACAGCGGCTAGTGCGCGCGGTCGGCAAGTTCAACGCGATGCGGCTACTGCTGAGCGGTCAGCCCGTGGACGCGCAGGAGGCTCGCATCATGGGCCTGGTCAGCGAGGTCGTGCCCGACGCCGAGGTACTGCCCCGGGCGCTCGAGACGGCGCGCCAGATCGCCGCGCTGCCGCCGCTGGCCCTGCGGCAGATCAAGGAGGTCGTGCTGGCGGGCGTCGATGCCCCGTTGGAAACGGCGCTGGCGCTCGAACGCAAGGCCGCCCAACTGCTCTTCGCCACCCGGGATCAGCAGGAGGGCATGCGGGCCTTCATCGAGAAACGCCCGCCCCGCTTCGAGGGCCGTTGAGGCACCGCCATCGTCCGAACGAGGTATGCCGGCGCCGGGACCCACTGAAAGAATCCATCAACCCAATGCCTCATTTCGGAGCAGTCATGGCAACGAGCAAAGACTATCGCCTCGGCGAGTTCACCTTCCCACGCGGCTGGTTCATGGTCGCCGAGGCGAGCGAACTCGACACCAAGAAGCCGCTGGCCGTGCGTTTCTTCGGCAAGGATTTCGCGCTCTACCGCGGCCAGGCCAGCGGCAAGGTGGTGCTGCTGGACGCCTATTGCCCGCACATGAAGACCCATCTCGCGGCGCCGAACAAGACCTCCTATGTGGTGCTCGACCGCGGCGGCAGCAATATCGAGGGCGACGCCCTGCGCTGCCCCTACCACGCCTGGCGTTTCGGCGCCGACGGCAAATGCGACGACATCCCCTACCACCAGGGGGCGATTCCCGCCGCCGCCTGCGTCAAGAGCTGGACCGTGCGCGAGAGCCTGGGCGCGATCTGGGTCTGGCACGACCCCGAAGGGGGCGAGCCCGAATGGGAGCACCCCTCGCTGCCCGAATGGGACGACGCGGCCTGGGTGCGCTGGACCTTCGATCATGTCGGCCTGCTCAACCAGCATCAGCAGGAGGTGTCCGACAACATCGCCGACTACAGCCACCTCGGGCCGATCCATGGCTCGACGGTGCAGAAATACGAGAATGAATTCATCGGCCATCGTGCGGTCCAGCGCCAATGCGGGCCGCATCGCACGCTGGTCGGCGCCGACGGCGTCAGTCCCGTCCTGCAGACCCTGACCACCTACCACGGCCCCGGCGTGCTGATCTCCTACATGACCGGCCTGTACGACTCGATCATCCTGATCACGCACACGCCGGTGGAGGACGGCTCGATCAAGGTCTGGCACGCGCTGATGGTCAAGTCGCCGGGCGGCAACGCCCGGGCGTCCGAGTCGGACGTCGCCGCGGCCCGCCAGTTCCAGGACGCCAGCCTGGCGGCGTTCGCGCAGGACTTCGAGGTCTGGCAGCACAAGCAGCCCTGCCTCAACGGCCTGTTCCTGCCCAGCGACGGGCCGTTCATGAAGGCCCGCGTCTGGTACAAGCAGTTCTACAACCCGCGCTCGCAGCAGCGGGAATATCTGGACCAATGCGAGGGGGTGTACGTGCCGCGCGGTGCCACGCCGTTCAGCGACACGTCCGAGGCCGCATAGCGAGGACGCGAGGACAAGGGGCGGGCCAGCATGCTGGCCCGCCCGGATTCCAGCCGGATCAGTCGACCTTGGCCGGATGCGCCTGCACCGGCCCGCCGAGCATCTCCCGATAGGACGGCGGCTGCTTGCCCCCGGCGTCGAGGATGCCGTAGTCCCGCGCCGCCTCGGCGCCGACCAGCACCAGGCCCGACTTGTCCATCAGCCGCGGGTCGCGGTACAGCGCATCGATGAGGCGACCGGTGAACTCGGGCGTCTCGGCGACCTTGGCGAATTCCGGGTAGAGCTCGGGATGCTCGTCCCAGACGCGCTGGGTGCGCTCGGTGCGCAGGGGCCCCATCCAGATCGACAGGGCCGCGACGCCATGCGGACGCAGGTCGACGGCCATGTCCTTGGCGAACTTGTCGACCCCCACCTTCTGCGCACCATAGGCGGGCCCGTGCATATAGCAGCTGGCGCCGAAGGACGAGGTGAAGGCCATCAGCCCGCGGCCGCGCTCGATCATCAGCGGCGCGGCGAACCAGCTCGCCACATAGGCCGAGCGCAACCCCACGTCGAGGATGTCGACCAGCCCCAGCGGCTTGCTCCAGAAGCCGCCCGGCACGACCAGCTGGTCGTGCAGGAAGGTGGCGTTGTTGACCAGGATGTCCAGGTAGCCGGATTCGCGGCGCACGCGCTCGAACAGCGCCTGCACCTGTTGGTCGTCACGATGGTCGCAGGCCACGGCGATGCCCCTGCCGCCGGCGGCGTTGACCTGGCTCACCGTTTCGTGGATGGTGCCCGGCAGCGGCGCGCTGCCGCCCTGTTCGGTGCGGCCGGTGACGTAGACGGTGGCACCGGCGGCGCCGAGCGCGACGGCAATGCCGCGGCCCGCGCCGCGCGAAGCGCCGGTGACGACGGCAACGATGGATTCTTTCCCGGACTTCAAGATGGTGTCCCTCCGATGAGTAAATGGGTGGCCGCTACTGCGAATCGGCGGCTGCCGCGGCGGCCAAGGCTCGCCCGCGGCACAAGACCTTCACGGCGGCCGCATCCTGGAGATCCAGGACGAGCGTTGAGCTCACGACGCAGCGCGTGGCGCTGATCTTCCACGCACCGTCCTGCTTGCGGTATTCATCCTCGTAGCGGGCGCCCAGCTGCGTGAGCCGGCCCGCCTGCGTGTCGATCTGCTGGTAGTGCAGGCCCCAGCGTCCGCGGGCGCGCTCGGCATCGATCAGCTCGATCCGCGGGTTCACGCCGTGATGCATCTCGACGATATGGTCGTGGCAGGCCAGGCGCTGGAACAGTTCCTGTTGATTTCCGGCAAGAACTGACCCTCAACCGTCACTGATTTCCGTTCAAACCTGACCCACGTATGAACCCTAG
>NZ_JBWKPM010000056.1:0-4274 GCF_059418245.1 Roseateles sp. GW821-FHT09B06
TGATCGCCCGTCTCGGGCAGTGCCCCTGCTGCGGCCGGGCAAGCGAAAGACTCAATTTGTGACACAGTAAGACTAGCAAGCCCTGAAAAAACGACGGCGCGGCGCCCCGGCGGACCCGTTGGAGGGATGCCGGCGCCGCGCGGCTGGGGCATGATGGCGGCATCCCGACTCGCAGCGAGCCCCCGCGCCCTCTCCACCATGGCATCGATCGAACGTCTTGAAGCCCACCGCACCGAGGTCGGTGGCCTGCCCATCGCCCGCGCCCTGCCGGTGGCCCAGCGCCGCACCGTCGGCGCCTGGTGCTTCCTGGACCATGCCGGCCCGGCCCGCCAGCCGCTGGGTCAGGGCATGCGAGTGGCGCCGCATCCCCATACCGGCCTGCAGACCTTCAGCTGGATGATGGAAGGCGAGGTGCTGCACCGCGACAGCCTGGGCACCGTGCAGCGGCTGCTGCCCGGCCAGGTCAACCTGATGACGGCCGGCAGCGGCATCTGCCACTCCGAGGAGGCGCAGACCGAGGAGATGCACCTGGCCCAGCTGTGGATCGCACTGCCCAACCACCGGCGCTCCGGACCGGCCGCCTTCGAACACCATGCGGAACTGCCGCGCTTCGAGCGCGGCGGTTTCGCGGCCACGCTGCTGGTGGGCGAGCACGCGGGCCGGGTAGCGCCGACCCGGGTCTACTCGCCGCTGCTGGGGCTGGACCTGCTCTGCGAGGGCCCGTCCTCCGCCGCCGAACTGGAGCTGCGCGCCGACTTCGAACATGGGCTGATGGTCACCGAGGGCGAGCTGCTGCTGGAGGGCGAAGACGGCCAAGCCGAGGCGCTGACGCCCGGCGGCCTGCTCTACCTGGCGCCGGGTCCGACGCGCGTCACCCTGCGCGCCCAGGGGCGCGCCCGCGCCCTGCTGCTGGGCGGCGCGCCGCTGGCGGAGGAGGAGAAGCCGCTGCTGTGGTGGAACTTCGTCGGCCGCACGCCGGACGAGATCAGGCAGTTCGCGGCCGACTGGAACGCCGGCCAGGGCGATTTCGGCGCCGTGACCGGCTTCGACGGCGAGCGCCTGCTGGCGCCGCCGGTGCCGCAGCTGCGCGCCCGCTGAACGGCACGGGGCTGTTCACCCAGCGGAGCCCGAGGATCCGGCTCCGCCGGTCCGACGGGCTCGCCAAGGCCAGAGGCCTTGGCCCTCGGCAGGCACAAACAGTCCGCAGGACTGTCTGTGTCCGGCCTCGGCCCCCTTGAGGGGGCCGGCGCAGCCGGTAGGGGGTGGGTTCGGCCTAAGCGAAGCGCCCGGTCTGGAAGTCGCGCACCGCCTGCATCAGCTCGGCCTGCGTGTTCATCACGAAGGGACCGTACTGCGCGATCGGCTCGCCCAGCGGCTTGCCGGCCACCAGGATGGCGCGGGTCGGCTCCTCGCCGGCCACCAGGCGCACGCCGTCGCTGCCGGGCTGGTTGGCCAGGATGGCCATGCGCTGCTGCGGCACCAGGCAGCCGGTGTCGAAACGCAAACCGCCGCGATAGACATAGACGAAGGCGTTGTGCTTGTCGGACAGCCGCTGCTCGAAGGTCGCGCCCGGCTCCAGATGCAGGTCCAGGTACAGCGGCTCGGTGTGCTCGCGCTGCACCGCGCCCTTGACGCCATGGCTCTCACCGGCGATCACGCGCACCTTCACGCCCTCCCGCTCGAACTCGGGAATCTCGGCGCTCGGGATGTCGCGGTACCAGGGCTCGCGCATCTTGTCCTTGCCGGGCAGGTTCAACCAGAGCTGGAAGCCTTCCATGCGGCCCTCTTCCTGCTCGGGCAGTTCGCTGTGGATCACGCCGCGGCCGGCGGTCATCCATTGCACGCCACCGTTGCCCAGCAGGCCTTCGTGGCCGGCCGAGTCGCGATGCCGCATGCGGCCTTCCAGCATATAGGTGATGGTCTCGAAGCCGCGGTGCGGATGGTCGGGGAAGCCGGCGATGTAATCGTCGGCCGAGTCCGAACCGAAGGCGTCGAGCATCAGGAAGGGGTCCAGGCGGCGCTGCAGGGTGTTGGTCAGCACGCGCGTCAACTTGACGCCGGCGCCATCGCTGGTCGCCTGGCCGGCGACCAGGCGCTCCACCGCGCGCGGCTGGCTCAGCAACCGCGAAGACTGGGTGGTGGTGCTCATGGTCGTTGCTCCTTCTTTCTATGGGCTTGCGATCAGACCGCGACCGTGCCGAACAGCTCGGCGATCTGCTGGCGCGCGCCGGCCACGCCGGCGGCTTCCGCGTCCGGGCCCATGCCCAGACCTTCGGCGTAGACGAACTGCACGTCGGTCATGCCCAGGAAGCCCAGCAGGGTGCGCAGGTAGGAGGTGATGCCGTCGGTCGGCTGGCCGCGGTGCATGCCACCGGTGGCGACGACCACATAGACCTTCTTGCCCTTGACCAGGCCTTCGGGGCCGTTGGCGGTGTAGGTGAAGGTGGTGCCGGCACGGGCCACGGCGTCGATCCAGTTCTTCAGCTGCGAGGGCACGCCGAAGTTGATCATCGGCGTGGCGATCACGATCGCGTCATGGGCCTGCAGCTCGGAGATCAGCGCATCGTTGGCGGCCACGCGCTCGGCCTGCGCCGCGCTGCGCTTGTCGGCCGGGGTGAACAGCGCGCCCAGCGCGGCCTCGTCCATCGCGGGATGCGGGTTCAGGCCCAGTTCGCGCACCGTGACCTTGGCGCCGGCATTCTTCTGGGTCAGCGCGGCGACCAGCTCGGTGGCCAGACGGGTGGAGAAAGAGCCTTGGCCGTCCTGGACACGACGGGCGCTGGAGTTGAGTTGCAGAACGTTCATGGTGAGATCTCCGTTGAGGGGGTTGGGTCGTCGCGGTGACGATGTAGAGACTGTATTGGCGGCATCCGCGCGACAGAAGCCATCAGACTGGATAAGATCGTTCCACCAACGGAACAATCAACGCCATGAGCCTGGATGCCGACGATCTGCTGCTGTTCTCCCGCGTGATGGAGGTCGGCTCCTTCAGCCGCGCGGCCGAGCGCATGCAATTGCCCAAGTCGACGCTGTCGCGCCGCCTGTCGGCGCTGGAAGAGCGCCTGGGCGAGAAGCTGCTGCAGCGCAGCACCCGGCGCCTGACCCTGACCGAGTTCGGCGAGGGCGTGCTGGAACATGCGCGCGCGGTGGCGGCCGAGGTGGACGGCGCGCTGGCCCTGGCCCTGCACCGCCAGCAGCGCCCCACCGGGCGGCTGCGCGTCTCGATGCCGCACGACATCGCCAGCGCGGCGCTGGCGCCGATGATCAGCCGCTTCGCGCTGGACTATCCGGAGGTGCAGCTGGAGATCGACCTGTCGCCGCGCCGCGTCGACCTGATCGCCGAGGGCTTCGATCTGGCGCTGCGCATGGGCGATCTGCCCGAGGACAGCCAGCTGGCCGCACGCCGCATGGCCCTGTTCACCAGCGGCCTCTATGCCGCGCCGTCCTACCTGGCGCGCGACGGCGTGCCGCAGCTGCCCGAGGGCCTGGCCAGCATGCATGGGCTGATGATCCTGGCCCGCAACGGCGAGGCCATGCCCTGGCAGCTGTTCCGCGGCGAGGGCGCGGCGCGCCAGGACTGGCGCGGCGTGCCGGAGAAGCGCAGCCTGGTCAATGCGCCCGAGCTGCTGCTGCAACTGGCCTGCGCCGGCGTCGGCATCACCGTGGTGGCCGAGCATTTCGCGCGCAGTTACGAAGCGCGCGGCGAACTGGTGCGCGTGCTGCCCGGCTGGTGCCTGGAGCCGGTGGCCTGCTGGGCCGTGTTTCCCGAGCGGCGCCTGATGCCCTTGCGCAGCCGCCTGTTCATGGAGGCGGTGGCGGCCCAGCTGTCCAACTGCCCGGGACAGTAGGCAGGCGTCGGCGCGCTACTCGGCGCGGAAGCCCACCTCGACCGTGGCGCTGCGCGCCTTCGCGATGGGCGCGAAGCGCCAGCGGTTCACCGCGTCCAGCACGCCGCGCACCAGGCGCTGGTTGCTGGCCCTGATTGACTCGGACTCGGCCACCGAGCCGTCGGGCCGCACCGTGAAGCGCACCAGCACCGAGCCGCTGCGGTCCTGCAGCAGCTTGCGCGGGAACTCCGGCTCGACGCGCTCGACCAGGGTCAGCGGTTCCTCGGCCGGCTCGGCCGGCGGCGGCTCGACGGCCCTGACCGCCTGGGCCGTGGGCAGCAGCGTGGCCGCGCTGGGCGCCGCGCTGGCCAGCAGCTCGGGCGTCGATGCCGGAGCCGCCGCCGCGGGCATGGCGGCGGCCATGGCGGGTTCGGCGGCGGGCTCCGC
>NZ_JBWKPM010000057.1:0-3389 GCF_059418245.1 Roseateles sp. GW821-FHT09B06
CCCGACATCGTCCCGGCCAGCTGGTTCCTGCGCTCCTTCAGGCGCGGGAAGATCGCGAAGATGCGCTCCATGTCCGACTCGACCTCGGCGTCGCTGCGGATGTAGGCGCCCATCTGCAGGTTCTCGGTGATGGTCATGCGCGTGAAGGTGCCGCGCCCTTCCGGCACCATCACCAGCCCCTGCTTGACCAGGTTCCAGGCGCCCTGGCCCTTGATGGGCTTGCCCATGAACTCGATCGCCCCTTCCGCCACCGGCTGCAGCCCGGTGATGGCCTTCAGCGTGGTGGTCTTGCCCGCCCCGTTGGCCCCGATCAGGCTCACCAGCTCGCCCCGGCGCACCTCGAAGCTCACGCCCTTGACGGCCTGGATGCCGCCGTAGGCCACCTTCAGCCCGCTGACCTTGAGCAGGATCTCTTTGTTCTCAGCCATGTTCTTGTCTTCCTGTTCAATGCGCCGCGTGGCCGGCCCCGAGATAGGCCTCGATCACCTTCTCGTTGCGCTGCACGTCATACGGCGTGCCCTCGGCGATCTGCTTGCCGTAGTCCAGCACCGTCACCCGGTCGCACAGCCCCATCACCAGCTTCACGTCGTGCTCGATCAAGAGGATGGTGCGGCCGTCCTTGCGGATGCGGTCGATCAGCGCCCGCAGCACCACCTTCTCGGTGGCGTTCATGCCCGCGGCCGGCTCGTCCAGCGCGATCAGCTTGGGGTCGGTGGCCAGGGCCCGGGCGATCTCCAGCCGGCGCTGGTCGCCGTAGCTCAGGGTGCGGGCCTTGAAGTCCGCGTACTTGCCGATGCCCACATAGTCCAGCAGTTCTTGCGCGCGCTGCGCGATGGCGGCTTCCTCGTGCTTGAAGCCGGGGGTGCGGAACACCGCGCCCAGGAGGCCCGAGTGGCTGCGCACATGGCGCCCCACCATCACGTTCTCCAGCGCCGTCATCTCGGCGAACAGCCGGATGTTCTGGAAGGTGCGCGCGATGCCCGCCTTGGCCACCTGGTGCACCGCCTGCGGCGTGTAGGGCGTGCCGCCCAGCTCGAACGTGCCGCCGTCCGGCGTGTACAGCCCCGTGATCACGTTGAAGAAGGTGGTCTTGCCCGCCCCGTTGGGGCCGATCAGGCCGTAGACCTGCCCCTTCCTGATCTCGATGCCCACGTCCGAGAGGGCCTGCAGGCCGCCGAAGCGCTTGGACACGCCCTTGACGCTGAGCACAGTTTCCGTCGTCGTCATTGCTGTTTCTCCGGCTTCTTGCTTATTGCTTGGTCGGCGCCGGGGCACCCTTGCCATGCTCGGACGAGGGCCACAGGCCGCGCGGGCGCAGCAGCATCACCGAGATCATCGCCAGCGCCACCAGCAGCTGGCGCAGGATCGCCGCGTCCAGCCGCCCGTCGGTCATCTGCTGCAGCGGCCCGGCCACGTAGCGCAGCACCTCGGGCAGCGCCGACAGCAAGAGCGCCCCCAGGATCACGCCCGGGATGTGGCCGATGCCCCCCAGCACCACCATCGCCACGATCATGATGGATTCCTGCAGGCTGAAGGACTCGGGGCTGACGAAGCCCTGGAAGGAGGCGAACATGCTGCCCGCCACGCCGCCGAACGTCGCGCCCATGCCGAAGGCCAGCAGCTTCATGTTGCGGGTGTTGATGCCCATGGCCTTGGCGGCGATCTCGTCCTCGCGGATGGCCATCCAGGCGCGCCCGATGCGCGAGTTCTCCAGCCGGTAGCAGATCAGCACGCTGAACACCACCAGGGCCAGGAACAGGTAGTAGTACATCGTCACCGAGGGGATGCTGAGGCCGAAGAACTCGTGCGTCTTGCCCAGGTCGAACCCCCAGAAGTGCACGCTGTCGATCTGGCCGATGCCGCGCGGGCCGTTGGTGATGTTCAGCGGGTATTCCATATTGTTCAGGAACACGCGGATGATCTCGCCGAAGCCCAGGGTCACGATGGCCAGGTAGTCACCGCGCAGCTTCAGCGTGGGCGCCCCCAGCACCATGCCGAAGAAGCCCGCCAGCGCCGCGCCCAGCGGGATCACCACCCACAGCGGCGAGTGCAGCCCCTCGGGGAACGCGGCCCGGATGGCCTCGAAGTTCTCGCTCAGGTGCGGGCTGGCCAGCAGGCCGAACATGTAGGCGCCCAGCGCGTAGAAGGCCACATAGCCCAGGTCCAGCAGGCCCGCGTAGCCCACCACGATGTTCAGCCCCAGCGCCAGCAGCACGTACAGCAGCGCCAGGTCGATGATGCGCACCGGGCCGTTGCCGAACTGCTGCGCGAACAGCGGCACCACCAGCAGGCCCACCGCGGCCAGCAGGAAGACGATCAGTTTGTTCTTTTGCATGGATGATTCCTCAGCGATGGCTTTGCAGCCGCTTGCATTCCCCAGCGAACACCGCAGATCCGGCTTTGCCGGTCTGCCGGTGTTGCCCCCTCGAGGGCGCGCGCCCAGCGCGTAGGGGGTGGTTCATGTCAGGCCCGGTCCGCCACACGCTCGCCCAGCAGGCCCGACGGTCGCAGCGTCAGCACCAGGATCAGCGCGATGAAGGCGAAGATGTCGGCGTAGTGGCTGCCCAGCACGCCGCCGGTCAGCTCGCCCAGGTAGCCCGCCCCGATGGCCTCGATCAGACCCAGGAGCACCCCGCCCACCATCGCCCCGGCCAGGTTGCCGATGCCGCCCAGCACCGCCGCCGTGAAGGCCTTCAGCCCCGGCAGGAAGCCCATCGAGTGCTGCACCGTGCCGTAGTTGGCCGCCCACATGATGCCCGCCACCGCGGCCAGCACCGCGCCGATGACGAACGTGGCCGAGATGATGAAGTCGGGCTTCACGCCCATCAGCCCCGCCACCCGCGGGTTCTCCGCCGTGGCCCGCATCGCCCGGCCCAGCTTGGTGTGGTTCACCAGATAGATCAGCCCCGCCAGGATCATCACCGTCAGCCCCAGGATCAGGCATTGCGTCACCGTGATCACCGGCCCGCCCAGATCGATGGGCGTGGTCGGCAAGAGCAGCGGGAAGGGCTTGGGGTTGGGCTTCCAGATGATCATCGCCAGCGTCTGCAGCAAGAGCGACATCCCCATCGCCGTGATCAGCGGCGCCAGCCGCGGCGCGTTGCGCAGCGGCCGGTACGCAATCTTCTCCACCGTGAAGTTCAGCACCGTGCACACCACGATCGCGCAGCCCAGCCCGATCAGCATCAGCGCCCACCCCGGCAGCCCCGTGTCCTGCAGCGCCGTGATCACCGTCCACCCCACCAGCGCCCCCACCATCAAAATCTCGCCATGCGCGAAATTGATCAGGTTGATGATCCCGTACACCATCGTGTACCCCAGCGCCACCAGCGCATACATGCTGCCCAGCACCAAGCCATTGATGATTTGCTGGAAAAAGATTTCCATAG
>NZ_JBWKPM010000058.1:0-2393 GCF_059418245.1 Roseateles sp. GW821-FHT09B06
TGTTGATTCCCGCGCAATCCTGACCCACCGTTTCCATCCAATCTTGACCCACCCTTGTTAGTGCCTCTGGGGCTCAGGTTGTGGGTAACTTCTTGGTCTTGGACTCCTTCTTGGTGGGTTGTGCGGAACTGTTCTTGAAGCGGTAGCTCTCGTTGCCGGTCTCAAGGATATGGCAGTGGTGCGTGAGCCGGTCCAGCAGCGCCGTCGTCATCTTGGCATCACCGAAGACGCTGGCCCATTCGCCGAAGCTCAGGTTCGTCGTGATGATGACGCTGGTGCGCTCGTAGAGCTTGCTCAGCAGGTGGAACAGCAGCGCCCCTCCCGACGCGCTGAACGGCAGGTAACCCAGCTCGTCCAGGATCACCAGATCCATGTGCGCCAGCCGGTGCGCCATCTGGCCGGTCTTGTTGCACAGCTTCTCCTGCTCCAGCACGTTAACCAGCTCGACCGTGGAGAAGAAGCGCACGCGCCGCCGGTGATGTTCGAGCGCCTGCACCCCGATGGCCGTGGCCAGGTGGGTCTTGCCGGTGCCGGGCCCGCCGACAAGCACGACGTTCTCCGCCCGGTCCATGAACTCGCCGCGATGCAATTGCTTGACCAGCGCCTCGTTCACCTCGCTGTGCGCGAACTCGAAGCCGGCCAAGTCCCGGTAGACCGGGAACCTGGCCTGCTTGAGCTGGTACGCCACGGCGCGCACCTCGCGCTCCGCGCTCTCGGCCTTGAGCAACTGCGCCAGGAAGGGCTGCGCCGCCTCGAAGGCCGGCGCCCCTTGCTCGGCCAGGTCGCCCACGGCTTGCGCCATGCCGAACATCTTCAGCTCCCGCAGCGCGGTCATGAGCCCATTGGTTGCTGTGTCACGCATGGCGGACCTTCCTCTCTTCTCGAAGTTCGTCGTATCGGTTCACGTTGGCCTGGGGTTCTGTGACCAGGCGCAGCGCATGCGGCGCGTCCACCGGTGGAGGCTCGGCCTTCCCGTCCACCAGCCGGTGCAGCACGTTGAGCACGTACATCTTGGTCGGCACGCCAACCTCCAGGGCGGTCTCAACGGCCGTCAGCACCGCCTGTTCCTCGTGGTGCAGGACCAGCGCCAGGATGTCCACCATCTCGCGGTCCCCGCCTGGCTTCTTCAGCAGCTCGGCCTGCAAGCGCTTGAAGGCTTGAGGCAGTTCGGCGAACGGCGCGCCGTTCCTGAGCGCCCCGGGCTTGCGCTGCAACACCGCCAGGTAGTGGCGCCAGTCGAAGATCGTCTGGCCGAGGGTGTCGTGGCGCCGCTCGATCACCCGCTGGTGCTCGCAGATGATGTTGCCCTCGGCCGCGACCACCAGCCGGTCGGCGTACACGCGCAGGCTCACCGGCCGGTTCGCATACGAGGCCGGCACGCTGTAGCGGGTGCGCTCGAAGGTGATCAGGCAGGTGGGCGAGACGCGCTTGGTGTGCTCGACGAAGCCGTCGAAGGGGCGCGGCAGCGGCATCAGTTGTGGCTGCTCGTCCCGCCATGCGTCATGCAGGGTGCCGGGCAGCTTGCCGTGCGAGATCTCGGACCACAGTGCCTTGCAGCGCTCCTCCAGCCAGACGTTGAGGGCGTCCAGCGAGGGGAAGGCCGGCACGGGCTGCCAGAGCCGATGCCGGGCATCGCGCACGTTCTTCTCGATCTGGCCCTTCTCCCAGCCGGAGGCTGGGTTGCAGAACTCGACCTCGAAGAGGTAGTGGCTGACCATCGCGGCGAAGCGCGCGTTGACGTCGCGCGCCTTGCCGGTCAGGACCTTGTCCACAGCGGTCTTCATGTTGTCGTAGATGCCGCGCTTGGGCACGCCGCCGAACACGCGGAAGGCGTGGTTGTGGGCGTCGAACAGCATCTCGTGGGTCTGCAGCAGGTAGGCCCGGATGTAAAAGGCCCGGCTGTGGCTGAGCTTGAAGTGCGCGACCTGCAGCTTGGTGCGCTCGCCGGCGATCACCGCCCAGTCCTCGCTCCAGTCGAACTGGAAGGCCTCCCCGGGCTGGAAGACCAGCGGCACGAACGTGCCCCGGCCGGTGGTCTTCTGATCCTCCTGGCGCTTGAGCGCCCACTCCCGCGCGAACGCGGCCACGCGGTTGTAGGAGCCGTCGAAGCCGAGTTCCATGAGCTCCGCGTGCATCTGCTTCAGCGTGCGTCGCTGCTTGCGGTTCTTGCCGGACTCCGTCTTGAGCCACTGGGCCAGCTTGTCCGCGAACGGATCGAGCCGGCTCACGCTCTCGCGCTTGGCGTACGACGGTTCCTTGTCGCCGCTGCGCAGGTACTTCCTGATGGTGTTGCGAGACAGGCCTGTGCGCCTTGCTATCTCGCGGATGGACAGCCGCTCCCGCAGCGCCCATCTCCTGATGACACTTAGTGTCGCCACGTCAATCACTCCAAT
>NZ_JBWKPM010000059.1:0-1991 GCF_059418245.1 Roseateles sp. GW821-FHT09B06
CTGACCAGCGCCCAGATCGGCGCGCTGAGCACCGACAACATCCAGGCCCTGACCTCGGCCCAGGCCGCGGTCCTGAGCTCCGCCCAGGTGGCCGGCCTGAAGTCCGACCAGATCGCCGCGCTCGAATCCGACGATCTGAAGGCCCTGTCCACCGCAGCCGTCCGTGCCCTCGGCACGGCCCAGCTGGCCGCGCTCGAATCCGACCAGATCGCCGCGCTGAGTTCGGCACAGGTTGCCTCGCTGACGACCGGCCAGATCGCCGGCCTCGGCAGCGACGACCTGAACGCCCTGACCTCGGCCCAGTTCGCCGCCTTGAGCTCGGCCCAGGTGGCCGCCATCGGCACCGCCGCCATCTCCAGCCTGACCAGTGACGACCTGGTCGCACTTGGCTCGGCCGGTGCCCGCGCGCTGACCAGCGCCCAGCTTGGTGCCTTGAGCACCGACAACGTCCAGGCCCTGACCTCGGCCCAGGCCGCGGCCCTGAGCTCCGCCCAGGTGGCCGGCCTGAAGACCGAGCAGGTCGCCGCGCTCGAGTCCGACGACCTGAAGGCGCTGTCGACCGCCGCCATCCGCGCGCTCGGCACCGCCCAGTTGGCCGCGCTCGAATCCGACCAGATTGCCGCACTGTCCAGCACCCAGATCGCCTCGCTGACGACCGGCCAGATCGCCGGCCTGGGCAGCGATGACCTGAATGCCCTGACCTCGGCCCAGTTCGCCGCCTTGAGCTCGGCCCAGGTGGCCGCCATCGGCACCGCCGCCATCTCCAGCCTGACAAGCGACGACCTGGTGGGCCTCGGATCCTCTGGCATCCGCTCGCTGACCAGCGCCCAACTCGGCGCGCTGAGCACCGACAACATCCAGGCCCTGACCACGGCCCAGGCCGCTCAGCTGAGCTCGGCGCAAGTTGCCGGCCTGAAAAGCGATCAGATCGCCCAGCTGGAATCGGATGATCTGCGCGCGCTGAGCACCGCCGCGCTGCGCGGTCTCAGCTCGGCCATGATCGATGCACTGAGCTCCGATCAGATCGCCGCGCTGACCACCAGCCAGTTGGCCTCGCTGTCCATCACCCCCACAAACCAGGTGGCCGGCCTGTCCAGCGATGACATCAAGGCCCTGACCACCGCACAGGCCGCGGCCCTGACCTCGAGCCAGGTCGCCGGCTTCGGTACCGCACAGGTCGCGGCTTTCGATACCGACGACCTGCGTGTCCTGGGCAGCGCCCAGTTGCGTGCCCTGAGTACGGCCCAACTGGCCGCGCTGGACTCCGACCAGATCGGCGCCCTCAGCTCCGCACAAGTGGCCTCGCTCAGCACCGGCCAGATCGCCGGCCTGGGCAGCGACGACCTGAACGCCCTGACCTCGGCCCAGTTCGCCGCGCTCGGCTCGGCGCAGATCGCCGCGATCAGCACCGCCTCGATCTCGACGCTGACCAGCGACGACGTGGTCGGCCTGGGCAGCGCCGGTGTCCGCTCGCTGACCAGCGCGCAACTGGGTGCCTTGAGCACCGACAACATCCAGGCCCTGACCTCGGCCCAGGCCGCGGTCCTGAGTTCGGCGCAGGTCGCCGGCCTGAAGTCCGACCAGATCGCCGTGCTCGAGTCCGATGACCTGAAGTCGCTCTCGACCGCCGCGATCCGTGCGCTGAGCACCGCGCAACTGGCCGCGCTGGACTCCGACCAGATCGGCGCCTTGGGCACCGCCCAGGTTGCCTCGCTGACGACCGGCCAGATCGTCGGCCTGGGCAGCGATGACCTGAATGCCCTGACCTCGGCCCAGTTTGCCGCCTTGAGCTCGGCCCAGGTGGCTGCCATCGGCACAGCCGCCATCTCCAGCCTGACCAGCGACGACCTCGTTGGCCTGGGCTCGGCCGGCGTGCGTGCCCTGACCAGCGCACAGATCGGCGCGCTGAGCACTGACAACGTGCAGGCCCTGACCTCGGCGCAGGCCGCCGTGCTCAGCTCGGCCCAGGTCGCCGGCCTGAAGTCCGACCA
>NZ_JBWKPM010000060.1:0-1683 GCF_059418245.1 Roseateles sp. GW821-FHT09B06
CGGGCCATGCCGCCGAGCTGGCTGGCGCGCCAGCAGCTGGAGGTGGCCAAGCGAGTGGCACAGGCCGACATCGTGATCACGACGGCGCTGATCCCGGGCCGCGCGGCGCCGGTGCTGGTGAGCGAGGACATGGTGAGGTCGATGAAACCCGGCTCGGTGATCGTCGACATCGCCGCCGGCAAGGGCCCGGACGGCGTGGGCGGCAACTGCCCGCTGACCGAGGCCGGCAGGACGGTGCTCAGGCATGGCGTGACGATCGTCGGCGAGACCAATCTGCCGGCCCTGGTGGCGGCCGATGCCTCGGCCCTGTATGCGCGCAATGTGCTGGACTTCCTCAAGCTCGTGATCACGAAGGAGGGGGCGTTCCAGGTGCCGATGGACGACGACATCGTGGCGGCCTGCCTGATGAGTCGCGACGGCCAGGTCACCCGGAGCTGAGGACGCATCATGGAACTGATTTCCCCCACGATCACCAACCTGATCATCTTCGTGCTGGCCATCTATGTGGGCTACCACGTGGTCTGGACCGTCACGCCGGCCCTGCACACGCCGCTGATGGCCGTCACCAACGCGATCTCGGCGATCGTCATCGTCGGCGCGATGCTGGCGGCGGCGCTGACCGAGAGCAACGCCGGCAAGATCCTCGGCACGCTGGCGGTGGCGCTGGCCGCGGTCAATGTGTTCGGCGGCTTCCTGGTGACCCGGCGCATGCTGGAGATGTTCAAGAAGAAGGACAAGGCCGTGGCCAAGAAGGAGGGCAAGTGATGAGCCTCAATGTCGTCACCCTGCTGTACCTGGTCGCCAGCGTCTGCTTCATCCAGGCGCTGAAGGGCCTGTCGCATCCCACGACCTCGATCCGCGGCAACCTCTTCGGCATGGTGGGCATGGCGATCGCGGCCCTGACCACCGCGGCGCTGATCCTCAAGCTGGCCGGCGGCCAGGGGCCGGGTCTTGCCTATGTGCTGGCGGGCCTGGTGGTCGGCGGCGGCCTCGGCGCCTACATGGCCAACAAGGTCGAGATGACCAAGATGCCCGAGCTGGTGGCCTTCATGCACAGCATGATCGGCCTGGCCGCGGTCTTCATCGCCGCGGCGGCCGTGGTCGAACCCTGGGCCTTCGGCATCACCAGCAAGCCGGAGGGCGGGATGGGAGGCGCCATTCCCGGCGGCAACCGCATCGAGCTGGCGCTGGGCGCCTTCATCGGCGCGGTGACCTTCAGCGGCTCGGTGATCGCCTTCGGCAAGCTCAGCGGCAAGTACAAGTTCCGCCTGTTCCAGGGCGCGCCGGTGAGCTTCGCCGGCCAGCACAAGCTCAACCTCGCGCTGGGCCTGGCGGCGGCCTTCTTCTGCTTCGGCTTCTGGCATTCGCAGAGCTGGATCGACTTCGGGCTGATCCTGGCGCTGGGCTTCGCTTTAGGCGTGCTGCTGATCATCCCGATCGGCGGGGCGGACATGCCGGTCGTCGTGTCGATGCTGAACAGCTACTCGGGCTGGGCCGCGGCGGGCATCGGCTTCTCGCTGAACAACAGCATGCTGATCATCGCCGGCTCGCTGGTGGGCAGCTCGGGCGCGATCCTGAGCTACATCATGTGCAAGGCGATGAACCGCTCGTTCTTCAACGTGATCCTGGGCGGCTTCGGGGGCGACGCCGCGGCCGCGGCGTCCGGCGGCGGCGCGCAGCGCA
>NZ_JBWKPM010000061.1:0-1622 GCF_059418245.1 Roseateles sp. GW821-FHT09B06
GACAACGTGCAGGCCCTGACCTCGGCGCAGGCCGCCGTGCTCAGCTCGGCCCAGGTCGCCGGCCTGAAGTCCGACCAGATCGCTGTCCTCGAATCCGACGACCTGAAGGCGCTCTCGACCGCAGCACTGCGCGCTCTGAGCACGGCCCAGCTGGCAGCGCTGGACTCCGACCAGATCGGCGCCTTGGGCACGGCCCAGGTCGCTTCGCTCACCACCGGCCAGATCGCGGGCCTCGGCAGCGATGATCTGAACGCTCTCACCTCCGCGCAGTTCGCCGCGCTCGGCTCGGCCCAGATCGCCGCGATCAGCACCGCCTCGATCTCGACGCTGACCAGCGACGCTGTCGTCGGCCTGGGCAGCGCCGGTGTGCGTGCCCTGACCAGCGCGCAACTGGGTGCCCTGAGCACCGACAACGTTCAGGCCCTGACCACCACCCAGGCCGCCCAGCTCAACTCCGCCCAGATCGCGGGCCTCAAGACCGACCAGGTTGCCAAGCTGGAATCCGATGATCTGAAGGCCTTGTCCACCGCCGCGCTGCGTGCCCTGAGCACGGCCCAACTGGCCGCGCTGGACTCCGACCAGATCGGAGCCCTCACCTCCGCACAAGTGGCCTCGCTCAGCACCGGCCAGATCGCCGGCCTGGGCAGCGACGACCTGAACGCCCTGACCTCGGCCCAGTTCGCCGCGCTTGGCTCGGCCCAGATCGCCGCCATCAGCACCGCCTCGATCTCGACGTTGACCAGCGACGACGTGGTCGGTCTGGGCAGCGCCAGCGTCCGCGCGCTGACCAGCGGCCAGATCGGCGCACTGAGCACCGACAACGTCCAGGCCTTGACCTCGGCCCAGGCCGCCGTGCTGAGTTCGGCCCAGGTGGCCGGCCTGAAGACCGACCAGATCGCCGTGCTCGAGTCCGATGACCTGAAGGCCCTGTCGACCGCCGCGATCCGCGCGCTCAGCACGGCCCAACTGGCCGCGCTCGAGTCCGATCAGGTCGCCGCACTGAGTTCGGCGCAAGTCGCTTCGCTGACGACCGGCCAGATCGCCGGTCTGGGCAGCGACGACCTGAACGCCCTCACCTCCGCGCAGTTCGCCGCGCTGAGTTCGGCCCAGATCGCCGCCATCAGCACCGCCTCGGTTTCGACGCTGACCAGTGACGATGTCGTCGGCCTGGGCTCGACCGGCGTGCGTGCCCTGACCAGCGCCCAGATCGGCGCGCTGAGCACCGACAACATCCAGGCCCTGACCTCGGCCCAGGCCGCGGTCCTGAGTTCGGCGCAAGTTGCCGGCCTGAAGTCCGACCAGATCGCCAAGCTGGAATCCGATGACCTGAAGGCGCTCTCGACCGCCGCGCTGCGTGCACTCAGCACCGCCCAGCTGGCCGCGCTCGAATCCGACCAGATCGCCGCGCTGAGTTCGGCGCAAGTCGCTTCGCTGACGACCGGCCAGATCGCCGGTCTGGGCAGCGACGACCTGAACGCCCTCACCTCCGCGCAGTTCGCCGCGCTGAGTTCGGCCCAGGTCGCCGCGATCAGCACCGCCTCGATCTCGACGCTGACCAGCGACGACGTGGTCGGCCTGGGCAGCGCCGGCGTCCGCGCGCTGACCAGCGCCCAGATCGGCGC
>NZ_JBWKPM010000062.1:0-1481 GCF_059418245.1 Roseateles sp. GW821-FHT09B06
GACGAGATCGCCGTCGAAGAGGCCGTGCGCCTGAAGGAGAAGGGCGTGGTCACGGAGGTGATCGCGGTGTCCTGCGGCGTCACGCAATGCCAGGAAACGCTGCGCACCGCGATGGCCATCGGCGCCGACCGCGCGATCCTGGTGGAGACGCCGGCCGAGCTCGAGCTGCAGCCGCTGGCCGTGGCCAAGCTGCTGAAGGCCCTGGTGGACAAGGAGCAGCCCCAACTGGTGATCCTGGGCAAGCAGGCCATCGACGACGATTGCAACCAGACCGGCCAGATGCTGGCCGCGCTGGCCAATCTGCCCCAGGGCACCTTCGCCTCCAAGGTGGAAGTGGCCGACGGCCGCGCCAAGGTCACCCGCGAGGTGGATGGCGGCCTGGAGACCGTGAGCCTGGCGCTGCCGGCCGTGGTCACCACCGACCTGCGCCTGAACGAGCCGCGCTACGTCACCCTGCCCAACATCATGAAGGCCAAGAAGAAGCAGCTCGACGTGCTCAAGCCGGCCGATCTGGGCGTCGACGTGGCGCCGCGCATCAAGACCCTGAAGGTCGAGGAGCCGCCCAAGCGCAGCGCCGGCATCAAGGTGCCCGACGTGGCCACGCTGGTGAACAAGTTGAAGAATGAAGCGAAGGTGATCTGACCCACCCCCTACGCGCTGCGCGCGCCCCCTCAAGGGGGCGGGCTCGGCGGCCCGGCAAAGCCGGATCCGCGAGCCCCACGCGATCCAAGTCAAAAGCATGCGGCGGCCTGAGCCGACGCATCCAAGGAGATTGAAGACATGACCGCTCTCGTCATCGCCGAACACGACAACGCCCACATCAAGGGCGCGACCCTGAACACCGTCACCGCCGCAGCCGCCGCCGGCGGCGAGGTGCATGTGCTGGTGGCCGGCGCGAATGCCGGCGCCGCCGCCGCGGCCGCCGCGCAGATCGCCGGCGTCGCCAAGGTGCTGCATGCCGACGCCGCCCAGCTGGCCGACGGCCTGGCCGAGAACCTGGCCGCCCAGGTCGTCGCGCTGGCCCCTGGCTACAGCCACATCCTGTTCCCGGCCACCGCCTCGGGCAAGAACGTCGCGCCGCGCGTGGCCGCGCTGCTGGACATGGGCCAGATCAGCGACATCACCAAGGTCGTGAGCGCCGACACCTTCGAGCGCCCGATCTATGCCGGCAACGCGATCGCCACCGTGCAGAGCGCCGATGCCATCAAGGTCGTCACCGTGCGCACGACCGGCTTCGATGCCGCGCCGGCGACCGGCGGCGCGGCCGCCATCGAGACCCTGGCCGGCGCCGCCGACAGCGGCAAGAGCAGCTTCGTCGGGCGCGAGGTGACCAAGAGCGACCGCCCCGAGCTGACCGCCGCCAAGATCATCGTCTCCGGCGGCCGTGCGCTGGGCAGCAGCGACAAGTTCAACGAGGTGCTGACGCCGCTGGCCGACAAGCTGGGCGCGGCGCTCGGTGCCTCGCGCGCCGCGGTGGACGC
>NZ_JBWKPM010000063.1:0-1341 GCF_059418245.1 Roseateles sp. GW821-FHT09B06
TCGGCTGCGTTCATCGATCCTCCGGCATGAAGTTGAGAGGATCGCATTATCTACTTTATGACACAGTAAGACTAGGGAAGGTCTGCAAAACCCCGGGGCTGACACGCGTTGCGCGAGCCGGCCAGAGGGCCGAGCATCGAGGCCATGAAGCAAGTCAGCCTGGGCCTGAACCTCTCGACGAAGAAAACCCGCAAGCGGGAGTTCCTCGAAGAGATGGAGCGCGTGGTGCCGTGGAAGGTCCTCGTGGAGATCATCGAGCCACACTGGCCCAAGAGCAAGACGGGGCGCCCGCCGTTCGCCATCGAGACGATGCTGCGCATCCACTACATGCAACAGTGGTTCGGGCTGAGCGACCCGGCGATGGAAGAGGCGCTGCACGACGTGCCGCTGTACCTGGAGTTCGCGGGCCTGGGCAGCGGCGCCAGCCGCATCCCCGACGAGACGACGATCCTGCGCTTCCGGCACCTGCTGGAGAAGCACGACCTGGCCGTGGACATGCTGCGCGTCGTGAACGACTTGCTTCAGCACAAGGGTCTGATGCTCAAGACGGGCACGGCGGTCGACGCCACGTTGATCTCGGCGCCCAGCTCGACGAAGAACGCCTCGGGAGAACGCGACCCGGAGATGAAGCAGAGCAAGAAGGGCAACCAGTGGTACTTCGGCATGAAGGCGCACATCGGCGTCGATGCCGAATCGGGCCTGGTCCACTCGGTGCGCGGCACGGCGGGCAACGTCAATGACGTGGTCGAAGCCAACCGCCTGCTGCACGGCCAGGAGCGGGTCGTGTTCGCCGACTCGGGCTACCGCGGCGCGCACCGGCGTCCTGACGCGAAGCCGGGCGTGGACTGGCAGATCGCCCGGCGACCGAGTTCGCGCAAGCCTGCCGAGAACGCAGGCCGGCTCGGGCGCGTCATCGACGAGATCGAGCGCCTGAAGGCCTCCGTGCGTGCCAAGGTCGAACACGCCTTCCGCGTCGTCAAGCGCCAGTTCGGGCACACCAAGGTGCGCTACCGCGGGCTGGCGAAGAACACGGCGCAGCTGCACACGCTGTTCGCGCTGACGAACCTGTGGCTGGCTCGACGGCAGTTGATGGCGCTGGATGGACACGTCCGTCCGGAGCACGTGAAAGCGGCTTGAAAACGGGCTGAGAGGCCGCGATCGATGCCGCGAACGCGATGAAGTCAGGCTGCAAGCCGCCAACGGGTTCGGCGGACCACTTCATCCGCGCCGCGAGGCGCCCGATGACGCGTTGTGCAGACCTTCCTTAGTCTTACTGTGTCATAAAGTAGATAATGCGATCCTCTCAACTTCATGCCGGAGGATCGATGAACGCAGCCGAGC
>NZ_JBWKPM010000064.1:0-1188 GCF_059418245.1 Roseateles sp. GW821-FHT09B06
TGAGCGCGCGCATAGGCATCGGTGTTGTTCGCGTAATGCCCGCGCGCCTGGTGCACGTCGCGGAAGATCCGCTCGATCGGGTTGCCCCGGTAGCAGCCCGTGGCCGCCTGCGCCCTCAGCAGTTCATTGAGCTGCTGCGCGCACAGCTTGGGCACCAGCGCCGACTGCGCACGCTGCAGCAGCCGCTGCTCCACCGGCATGAGCTGCCCGCCCTGCCTGGCGTTGTCCACGATGGCCGCGAAGTTGCGCAGCAGCACCAGCCTCAGCTGGTCGGCCGCGATCATCGCCTCCGCCACCGCCTGCTGCGCGTTGGGGTCCTCGGCCGTCTTGTTGCCATGCCTGCCCACATGGGCGGCCGCGTGGCGGCGGAACTCCGCGATCGCCCCCTCCAGCGCCCCGATGCAGGCCGTCGAGACCGCGCGCTGGAACACCTGGATGAAGGGGATGCGGTAGAGCCAGCCCGGGTTCAGCGCGCGCCCCGGGCAGGCGGCGTCGCTGGCGTCGTTGGTGCGCTGGGTGCGGTGCTCGGGCACGAAGGCCTCCTCGACGACGATGTCGTGGCTGCCCGTGGCGCGCAGGCCCATCACGTCCCAGTTGCGCTGGATGCGGTAGTCGCTCTTGGGCAGCAGGAAGGTGGCGTGCTCCAGCCCCGCGCTGCCGTCGCGCCTGGGCAGCAGGGCGCCCAGGAAGATCCAGTCGCAGTGATCCACGCCGCTGGAGAAGCTCCAGCGCCCCGAGAAGCGCCAGCCGCCCTCCACCTTCTCGGCGCGGCCCATGGGCATGTAGGTCGAGGCGATCAGCGTCGCGCTGCCGGCCTCCCAGACATCGCGCTGGGCCGCCTCGGGGAACAGCGCGAGCTGCCAGTTGTGCACGCCGATCACGCCGTAGATCCAGGCGCTGGACATGCAGCCCGCGGCCAGCGCCATCTGCACCTCGTAGAACACGCGCGGGTCGAGCTCGAGCCCGCCCCAGCGCTTGGGCTGCAGCACCCGGAACAGCCCCGCGGCCTGCATCTCGGCCACGCTCTCGCTGGGCACCATGCCGGCCTGCTCGGCCGCCGCGGCGCGCTCGGCCAGCTTCGGCGCCAGCGCGCGCGCGCCGGCGATGACTTCTTGTGCTTCGGGGCTGAGGTAGTCCTCGGGGATCGGCTTCATCTCGGCTTGCTCCTGCTTGATGCCTCGCAGTGTC
>NZ_JBWKPM010000065.1:0-1178 GCF_059418245.1 Roseateles sp. GW821-FHT09B06
ACTTAGGCGATGATGGTCGCGACGACGCCGGAGCCGACGGTACGGCCACCTTCACGGATGGCGAAGCGCAGGCCTTCTTCCATGGCGATCGGAGCGATCAGCTTCACGGTGATGCTGACGTTGTCGCCAGGCATGACCATTTCCTTGTCCTTCGGCAGCTCCACGGCACCGGTCACGTCCGTGGTACGGAAGTAGAACTGGGGACGGTAGTTGTTGAAGAACGGGGTGTGACGGCCGCCCTCTTCCTTGGACAAGACATAGATCTCGGCCGTGAAATGGGTGTGCGGCTTGATGGTGCCGGGCTTGGCCAGCACTTGGCCGCGCTCGACGTCTTCGCGCTTGGTGCCGCGCAGCAGGATGCCGACGTTGTCGCCGGCCTGACCCTGGTCCAGCAGCTTGCGGAACATTTCCACGCCGGTCACGGTGGTCTTCTGCACGTCGCGGATGCCGACGATTTCGATTTCCTCGCCGACCTTGATGATGCCGCGCTCGACGCGACCGGTCACCACGGTGCCGCGACCCGAGATCGAGAACACGTCTTCCACGGGCAGCAGGAAGGCGCCGTCCACGGCACGCTCAGGCTGGGGGATGTAGCTGTCCAGCGCATCGGCCAGACGCATGATGGCTTGCTCGCCCAGGTCGCCCGTGTCGCCTTCCAGCGCCAGCTTGGCCGAACCCTTGATGATCGGGGTGTCGTCGCCGGGGAAGTCGTACTTGCTCAGCAGCTCGCGCACTTCCATTTCCACCAGCTCGAGCAGCTCGGCGTCGTCGACCATGTCGCACTTGTTCAGGAAGACGATGATGTACTTCACACCGACCTGACGCGCCAGCAGGATGTGCTCGCGGGTCTGGGGCATCGGGCCGTCAGCGGCCGAGCACACCAGGATCGCACCATCCATCTGGGCGGCGCCGGTGATCATGTTCTTCACATAGTCGGCGTGGCCGGGGCAGTCCACGTGAGCGTAGTGGCGGTTGGCCGTCTCGTACTCGACGTGTGCGGTGTTGATCGTGATGCCGCGAGCCTTCTCTTCGGGCGCAGCGTCGATCTGGTCGTAGGCCTTGGCTTCGCCGCCGAACTTCTTCGACAGCACGGTCGCGATCGCGGCCGTCAGCGTGGTCTTGCCATGGTCAACGTGTCCAATCGTGCCCACGTTCACGTGCGGCTTGGTACGTTCGAA
>NZ_JBWKPM010000066.1:0-1158 GCF_059418245.1 Roseateles sp. GW821-FHT09B06
ATCGAGCGGATCTTCCGCGACGTGCACCAGGCGCGCGGGCATTACGCGAACAACACCGATGCCTATGCGCGCGCTCATGGCGCCGTGATGCTCGGCCTGCCCAATGCAGATCCCTTCGTCTGACGAGTCAGGCGCCACACCCAGCACGGGCCACGGCCCGGACATGACAGGAGAAAACCCATGAATCGAGTTCAAAACAAGGTGGCGATCGTCACCGGCGGCGCCAGCGGCGTCGGGCGCGAGGACGCGCTGCTGCTGGCCCGCGAGGGTGCCAAGGTGGTCGTCACCGACGTCAACGATGCCGCCGGTCGGGCGGTGGCGGCGGAGATCGGCGACAACGCGATCTTCCTGCACCACGACATCGCGTCGGAGGCCGACTGGAAGCAGGTCGTCGAGGCGACCGTGCAGCGCTTCGGGCGGCTCGACATCCTGGTCAACAACGCCGCCATCCTGCAGGTCGGCTCGATCGAGGACACGACGCTGGAGATGTGGCAGAAGGTGCAGCGCATCAACTCCGACGGCTACTTCCTCGGCTGCAGGCATGCCGTGCTGCAGATGAAGCTCAACGGCGGCGGCTCCATCGTCAACATGTCTTCGCTGGCCGGCATCGCCGGCATGTCGGGCTTCTGCGCCTACAGCGCCTCCAAGGGATCGGTCGCGGCGCTGACGCGCAGCGTCGCGGCCTATTGCAAGGCCCGCGGCTACAACATCCGCTGCAATTCGGTCCATCCCGACGGCATCAAGACGCCGATGTTCGCCAGCGTCGCCGATCAGATCGATCCGAAGACGCTGAACGTCACGGCCGACCCGATGGCCCGCCTGTGCGACCCGATCGACGTCGCCAATGTCGTGCTCTTCCTCGCCTCGGAGGAGGCGCGCTTCGTCAACGGCGCGGAGATCCGCGTGGACAACGGCTACCTGATGTCGGGCGACTGAAGTCTCCGGCCGTCTTCGGCAGTCTGCGCCCGGGCCCTCGCGCCGAGCTGGCCCGGCGCCAGCCATGCCCTTTCCTTTTTCTTTCTTCTTCCTCTTTCTGCTGCGATCGCCTCCATGAAGATACTCGTCCCCGTCAAGCGCGTCATCGACTACAACGTCAAGGTCCGCGTGAAATCCGACGGCAGCGGTGTGGACATCGCGAACGTCAAGATGTCGATGAAC
>NZ_JBWKPM010000067.1:0-1079 GCF_059418245.1 Roseateles sp. GW821-FHT09B06
CTTGAAGTCAACTTTGAAGTGCAACACCGCTAGGACCGAGCAAAGACTTCGCTCGGCGTCTTGAAGCCCAGGCGGCGCCTGGGGCGGTCATTCAGTTCACGGGCAATGCTATTGCAATCAGCCTGAGTGAGACTGCGCAAGCACACCCCTTTGGGCAGGTACTGTCGGATCAGCCCGTTAGTGTTCTCATTCGTTCCCCGCTCCCATGAGTGATACGGCGTGGCGAAGTAGAACTTCACCGCATGCTTGCGCTCCACGCGTTCGTAGTCGTGGAACTCTGTGCCGTTGTCCAGCGTGATCGTGCGCACGCACCCTCGCAACTGCCTGATGGCCTGGCTCAGCGCCGCCGCGGCTTGTTCCATGCTGCGGGCGGTCAGCTTCTTGATCACGACATAGCCCGTCACCCGCTCCACCAGCGTGAGCACGCAGTGGCGCAGATCCGAGCCCATCACCGTGTCGCCCTCCCAGTGACCAAGTTGCCGTCGCAGTTGCACAGCCTTCGGGCGCTCGCTGATGTGCCGCTTGCCCACCAGTCGCCCTCGCGTCGCCGGGCTTCCACGGCGCTTGCGGCCGAACTTGCTCATGATCCTCAGTTCGCGCCACAGTTGACCGCCAGCGCGCCGCTCTCGGCGCACGTAGCGGTAGATCGTCTCCTTGCTCATGCTCGGCTGCTTGAGCGCCCGTCGGCGCCCCGCAATCTGCTCAGGACTCCACTTGCGGTGAAGCAGTCTCTGCACCTCGCCCCATTCCTGCGGGCTGTACTGGCTACCCTTGCGTGTGCGACGGCGTCGGGCCATGGCGTACTGCTGTGCCTTCTCCGCTCGGTAGTGCCCGTCGTGCGTGGTCGTGTTGCGCTGGCGTTCGCGTGTGATCGTCGAGGTCGAGCGCCCAAGCACCTGCCCAATCGCTCGGTAGGTATACCCCTGGTGCAACATATTGGCCATCGCGTATCGTTCGCCGTGGGTGAGTTGGCTATAGCCCATGCTGTCGTCCCCTTCTTGCCGGTTGAGGGTCTCTGCACTATGGCCAGCTCCCTACCTTCTTTGGAGACGGTGTTGCACTTACCTTGCCAAACCGCG
>NZ_JBWKPM010000068.1:0-871 GCF_059418245.1 Roseateles sp. GW821-FHT09B06
TAAGAGCGGCTAACAGAACTCCGGCAATGCGCGAGCGCAAATGACGCAGCACGCCAGGCTCAGGAGTGCAACGTGAGTTTCGATGCCGCGTTCGAAGCGGACTCGCAGCTTGCCGAAGGCCGCCAGCCAGGCATGTGTTCGCTCGACCACCCATCGGTGTCGACCGAGTCGGTCATTGCGCTCGACACCTCGGCGAGCAATGCGACTCTGGATGCCGCGGAGCTTGAGATGGTCTCGGCAGCGCGCGAAGTCGTACCCTTTGTCTGCATGCAGCTTGTCTGGCCAGCGGCGTGGCCTGCCAGGTTTGCCCGACACGCCAGGCAACGCATCAACCAGCGCCTCGAATACAACCGAATCATGTCGGTTGGCGCCCGTGACGCAGAACATCATTGGGATGCCTTGGCGGTCCGTGATGAGGTGACGCTTGCTGCCGAGCTTGCCGCGGTCTGTGGGGTTGGGCCCCGTGTGCGAGCCCCCCGGGGGCTGGGGACGCTGGCCCCATCCAAGCTGGCGCGGCTGAAGTCCAACCGTCCGGCGCCGCGCAACTCGGCCAGCAACAGCAGATGGAGGCGATGCCACACGCCTGCGGCCTGCCAGTCACGCAACCGGCGCCAGCAGGTCATGCCGCTGCCAAAGCCCAACTCCTGCGGCAGGTCCTCCCAAGGAATACCGGTTCGCAGCACGAAAACAATGCCGTTGAGCGCACGCTCGTCCTCCAATCGGGGCCGGCCGCCCCGTGGCGACGCCTCCACCAAAGGCAGAAGTGGCTGTATCCGCGACCACAGCGCCGCACTGACTTCCCGTTTTCTCGACATTCAACATCAACGCTTGTTCTTCTGGGCGTGATGATAGGTTTTGTTAGCTGCTCTAA
>NZ_JBWKPM010000069.1:0-777 GCF_059418245.1 Roseateles sp. GW821-FHT09B06
GGTCGCCCAGTGGGTGATCCCCAAGATGGACTTCCGATCGGGGGGCTGGTGGATCATCGACGACACCGGCTTCCCCAAGAAGGGCCGCCATTCGGTCGGCGTCGCGCGCCAGTACTGCGGGGTGCTGGGCAAGCAGGACAACTGCCAGGTGGCCGTGAGCCTGTCGCTGGCCAGCGATCAGGGCAGTCTGCCGGTGGCCTGGCAGCTGTATCTCCCCGAGGACTGGGCCGTGGATGCCCAACGCCGCGCCAAGACCGGGGTTCCCGAGGAGGTGCGCTTTGCCACGAAGACGCAGATCGCCCTGGAGCAGCTGCGTACGCTGCTGGCCGAAGGCGCGCCGCGCTATTGCGTGCTGGCCGATGCCGGCTATGGCGTGGACAACGCCTTTCGCCAGGCGCTCAGCGACATGGGGCTGCTCTATGCGGTCGGCATCACATCGGCCGTCGTGGTCTGGCCGCCCGGGGTCGAACCCCGGCCACCCAAGCCCTACGGCGGCGTGGGTCGCCCGCCCGTGGTGCCCCAGCGCACCGCCGAGCTCCAGCCCCTGAGCGTCAAGGCCTTGGCGATGTCGCTGCCATCACGGGCGTTCCAGAGCGTCACTTGGCGCGAGGGCACGAACACCGCGCTGAGCGGGCGCTTCGCGGCCGTGCGCGTGCGCCATGCGGGCGGCAACATGGGCAAGGCACGCCTGCGCCCGCAGCAATGGCTGCTCATCGAGTGGCCGGCCGGCGACGAGGAGCCGAGCAAATACTTCCTATCCACCCTGCCCGAAGACAC
>NZ_JBWKPM010000070.1:0-767 GCF_059418245.1 Roseateles sp. GW821-FHT09B06
CGCGAGGTGATGATGGCGTCGGCGACGTTCTTGGGCGCCTCGCTGTAATGCTTGAACTCCATCGTGTAGGTCGCACGACCCTGGGTGGCCGAGCGCAGGCTGGTGGAGTAGCCGAACATCTCCGAGAGCGGCACCTCGGCCTTGATGACCTTGCCACCGCCGATCATGTCGTCCATGCCCTGCACCATGCCGCGGCGGCTGGACAGATCGCCCATCACCGTGCCGGCGTAGTCTTCCGGGGTCTCGACTTCCACGGCCATCATCGGCTCCAGGATCACCGGGCTGGCGCGCCGGCAGGCTTCCTTGAAGCCCATCGAGGCGGCCATCTTGAAGGCGTTTTCGTTCGAGTCCACGTCATGGTAGGAGCCGAAGGTCAAGGTGACCTTCACGTCCACCACCGGGTAGCCGGCCAGCACGCCGTTCGGCAGGGTGTCGATGACGCCCTTCTCGACCGCCGGGATGTACTCGCGCGGCACCACGCCGCCCTTGATGGCGTCAACGAACTCGAAGCCCTTGCCCGGCTCCTGCGGCTCGACGGTCAGCACGACATGGCCGTACTGGCCCTTGCCGCCCGACTGGCGCACGAACTTGCCTTCCACATCGGTGGCGGTCTTGCGGATGGTCTCGCGGTAGGCCACCTGCGGCTTGCCGACGTTGGCCTCCACGCCGAACTCGCGCTTCATGCGGTCGACGATGATTTCCAGGTGCAACTCGCCCATGCCGGAGATGATGGTCTGGCCGGACTCTTCGTCGGTGCGCAGGCGGAA
>NZ_JBWKPM010000071.1:0-692 GCF_059418245.1 Roseateles sp. GW821-FHT09B06
GCATAGCCGCCCACGCCTTCGGCGGCCTCCTTCTCCTCGGCCGTCTCGTAGGGCACCTCGATGAACTTGGCGCCCAGCGACTCGACCTGCTCCTTCACCGAGGGCCGCACGTCCGAGGCCTCGATCACCGCGCCCAGGCGCTTGGCCGTGGCGATCGCCTGCAGCCCCGCCACGCCGACCCCCAGCACGACGACTCTCGCCGCCTTCACGGTGCCGGCCGCCGTCATCAGCATCGGGAAGAAGCGCTGGTACTTGTCGGCCGCGATCATCACGGCCTTGTAGCCGGCGATGTTCGCCTGCGAGGACAGCACGTCCATGCTCTGCGCCCGCGTGGTGCGCGGCGCGGCCTCCAGCGCGAAGCTGGTCAGGCCGGCGCCGGCCAGGGTCTGCAGGCCCTCCCGGTCGAAGGGGTTGAGCATGCCCACCAGGGCGGTGCCGGCCTTCATCAGGCCCAGTTCCTCGACATCCGGCGCCCTGACCTTCAGCACCAGCTCGGCGCCGAAGGCCATGGCCCGGTCGACGATCTCGGCGCCCACCGCGGCATAGGCCCCGTCCGGGACGCTGGCCGCCAGGCCCGCCCCGCTCTCGATGCGCAAGACATGACCCTGGGCCCCGAGCTTCTTGACCGTCTCGGGCGTCACCGCCACACGCGTCTCTCCCGCCGCGCTTTCGCGCGGAACACCTATCAGCAT
>NZ_JBWKPM010000072.1:0-533 GCF_059418245.1 Roseateles sp. GW821-FHT09B06
GCGTCACTTTTGCGTCTCCTCGAGAGCTTGCGCCGGCGTGAAAACCGAGATACCTGACTGTTTGGCGACTTTGATCATGTTCCCGTCGCTTGTGATGAGGGAGATGTTGTTCACCTTCGCAACCGCAAGGAAGATGTGGTCCCCGGCCTTGATGTAGGGAAGTTCAGCCATGGCGTACTTGGAGATGAACTTCTCATCGATATGGATGAGCTTCAAAGGATATTGCTGCTTGTCATCGATCTTTGGGCCGACGAACCTGCCTTCGTTCCGAAGGCGCTGAAGCGTGCACTGAACTTCAAACCAACCATGAGCTGGCATGGTTACAACGACGCCTCTTGCAGCCAGGGCCTCAAGCAAAGCCAGCGACTCGCCATGGTTGGGCGAACGAGGGTCGAATGCATCAATGAAGACACACGAATCGACCAAGACGTTGATTCGCTTTTCCAGAGGCGGCTGAGACGTTGCCATATGACGCCTAACGCCTGAATTAAGCCGAGCCGCGAAGCGGCTTCGGCTTGAATGAATTGTTAGGC
>NZ_JBWKPM010000073.1:0-527 GCF_059418245.1 Roseateles sp. GW821-FHT09B06
GTCAAGAGCGGCAGCGCCGACGACGCGGCCTTCATCATGGGCAATGCCGAGAGCGTGATCATCGTGCCGGGCTATGGCCTGGCCGTGGCGCGCGCCCAGCATGCGGTGAAGGAACTGGCCGAGCGCCTGCACGAGAAGGGCGTGACGGTGAAGTACGCGATCCATCCGGTGGCCGGGCGCATGCCGGGCCATATGAACGTGCTGCTGGCCGAGGCCGAGGTGCCCTACGACCAGGTGTTCGAGATGGAGGACATCAACGCCGAGTTCGGGCAGGCCGATGTGGCCATCATCCTGGGCGCCAACGACGTGGTGAACCCGGCCGCGCTGACCAAGGGCAGCCCGATCTACGGCATGCCCATCCTGGAGGCCTACAAGGCCAAGACCATCATCGTCAACAAGCGTTCGATGGCGGCCGGCTATGCGGGCCTGGACAACGAGCTGTTCTACATGGACAAGACCATGATGGTGTTCGGCGACGCGAAGAAGGTCGTCGAGGACATGCTCAAGGCGGTCGAATAATCCTCTGA
>NZ_JBWKPM010000074.1:0-511 GCF_059418245.1 Roseateles sp. GW821-FHT09B06
GCGCCGATCTGGGCGCTGGTCAGCGCGCGGACGCCGGCGCTGCCCAGGCCGACCACGTCGTCGCTGGTCAGCGTCGAAACCGAGGCGGTGCTGATGGCGGCGATCTGGGCCGAACTCAGCGCGGCGAACTGGGCCGAGGTCAAGGCGTTCAGGTCATCGCTGCCCAGACCGGCGATCTGGCCGGTGGCCAGCGAGGTGATCTGCGCCGAACTCAGTGCGGCGATCTGGTCGGAATCGAGCGCGGCCAGTTGGGCCGTGCTCAGCGCACGGATCGCGGCGGTCGAGAGCGCCTTCAGGTCATCGGACTCGAGCACGGCGATCTGGTCGGTCTTCAGGCCGGCGACCTGGGCCGAACTCAGCACGGCGGCCTGGGCCGAGGTCAAGGCCTGGACGTTGTCGGTGCTCAGCGCGCCGATCTGGGCGCTGGTCAGCGCGCGGACACCGGCGCTGCCCAGGCCGACCACGTCGTCGCTGGTCAGCGTCGAGATCGAGGCGGTGCTGATCGCGGCGA